>CAZKYX010000003.1:40690-75779 GCA_964557125.1 uncultured Gammaproteobacteria bacterium | reverse complement strand
AAACTTTCTTTATAGCTCATAGTTTTGAAATTATACCATTAAAATTGAAAAAGTGAAGGGAAAAATAAATACTAGTGCAGCCCTATTTGGTATAATGCGAGGCTATGGTAGAGAAAATAAAAGCAAACGGCGCCTATTCTCGAGATGTTCTGCAAGAATTAGGCAGAGATAGTAGTAAGTTTAGCAATACACGTTTTTACTATGAACCACATTGGAGAGCAAAACTTCATGATTCTCTTGAGATGGTGAGAAATAATAGTAAGGTTGATGAGGTTAGTATTCTTATTGAGCGTGCACGAGACACGACATCTATTTTTGATGTACTGTCCATACCGGCTGGTGAAATTTTATTACCTCAACTATATCCAGATATCGTAGGATTTCCGCCTGCAAACTCAACATATCTCGTGCGCGGATTTAATAGATTCCGTGATGAAGTAAAGGATGCGCTTATTCTCACTATTGCAAATGAAGACGTGGCGACTATTGCCGGAAGGAAATTTCGAGATAGCGGTTGGTGGAGAAGAGACTTTAGCATGCAGGTAAATTCTGTAAAGCCAGAAGAATTTATTGAGCTTTTGAAAGAAAAAATTGATAATGGTGAAGAGGTTGATGCACGGCTACTACAGTATTCAAATATGAGAAAGTATTACGAAATGAAATTTATTGAAAGAAAGAGAGAGAAGAATAAACAATAAGCAATAAGCAAAGCGTGCGACTTCGTCTAAAACAAAGAACAATAACTAAGCAACTAAGTAACCAACTAACAAAGTAACCAAGCAACTAAGTAACCAATAATCAATAAGCAAGAATCAGAAATCAATAGTTGTCCTTTTCTTATAGTGTTTGTATACAAAGAAAGCACCCACTCCCAACCCTGAAAAAATTAGTATAAGAGCAACAATTATCCATAAAAGAGTATTTGATTTTGGAGTAACCGATGAGCCAAGAACTATATCTTTATTATCTCCAGTTACGTTAACGATTTGTTCAGCAAGAATTTTGCCTTTGTGAAGCGCTTTAAGAGTGTGAACTCCTTCAAGAACATTTTCAAATGTGGCACTGAGTCGTGCTGGTGAGCCATTTTTTGGTTGCGCAAGCACTTTGGTTTCAGTTGGTAGCTGGGCATCAAGTAGAGCTGTTACTTCTGTTACGTCAATTTGTTCTGGAACGATAAAAGAATATTTCACTGAGTACTGCCTCTGCCCATCTTGTGTTCTAGTAGGGGCAGTTGTTGGAGTAATGGGAGTTGAGGAGATTGAATTGCTCTGTGAATTTCCCGTAATGGTAAAGCTAGCGTCAGTAAGTCCGGTAAGTAGTTCATATGCTCCTTGAAAAGCTTTAATCGACCCATCGCTAAGAGTTATTCCTTGTATTCCTGCAGTGTAAGCTGTAAAAGTAAGGCTATATGCAATACATGAATCACGGGAATCACCCAATAGAACACCGACAAATGAGGGGTCTGAGATGGTTGGGGTTTTGATAAAAGAAAAATCACAGTTCCCAATGATAAGGTCTTGAATGTTTTGATTCGGTTGTAATTTGACCGTTGCCTTTGCAGCATTAAAGGGAATTCCACCACCATCAATTTTTACCTCAGTTGTAATGGTAGAACCTGCAGAAAAAGAACCAGAGACAGGAGAAAGGACAATTGAGCCTCCAGCTGCATTAGCTTTTAAGGAAAAAATAATAAATAGAAAAGGTAATAGAAGGAAAGTAATGATTCGAAGCTTAGTTGCCATAGACCTTTGCCAGAACTGAGAAGTCTGTCAAGTCTATTATGTTGTCTCCGTTCATATCGGAGAGAATGTGATTGAGCGTTCCGGTATTTTCCCAATCGGTTCCAAACATTGATACGTCTGTAAGGTCAATAAGATTATCGCCATCAATATCTCCAAGTCTGTGTAGCGAAATACTTAAAGAAGTGCTGGTACTCGTAAGGCCATTGCTGTCCCTTCCGGCGACAGTAAAGGTATTATTTCCAAGAGACAGAGTGGCTGAAAATTGCCAATCGGTAGTCGTTGGATAATTAACTCCACTTGATGAATTGTTGACAAGAACTTGTGTGACAGCTGCAACTTTCGTTCCGGTTAGAACAAATGCGGACTGATACGTCTCTGTAGGTTTTGCGTCAACAGTTGGTGCTTCGGGTGCATTTGGTGCTGTGGTTGGCGTGGCTGTTGGGATGCTTGTCGGCGCTACTGTTGCGGTAGGTACGACTGTTGTTGGAGTTGCGCTCACGCCAGCTGTTGGTGTTGGAGTTAGGGTGCTGCCAATAATTGTATAAGAGCCATTCGTAAACGACTTTAAGTCATCGGTATTCGTAGTGCTGTTGGTAACTACTGGACCAATAAATGAGACAGGTGCAATTCCAGCTGCCTTTGCTCTGAATACAATTGTTGCAATGAGCAAATCTCCAGATTTTGGCGTGAGTGTTCCAAATGCAAGGTCAATGTTTCCAGGGGTTGCTGAATTATTTATGACTTCAATTGAGAATGCCCCGTTGGTATTGGTAACGCTGACAACATCCAGAAGAGCACTTGGATAGGAAATGTCGCTCGATACCGCATTTACCAATTGGCCATTGGTATTTACTCTCATTTGTATTGCAAAGTCATTGCCAGTATTTACCTGAGAAATAGATGGAGAGAAAGTTAAGTCACTTTTTGGGGCAATTGGGGTAGGGGTTACTGTAAGCGTTGGAATAGGAGTGATTGAGCTGATGGTGTAGCTTCCATTGATTGTTGAAAGAAGTATCTCTCCATTGTCACCAAATGCTTTGACTGACGAATTGCCAATGGTAATAGTTCCACTTCCGAGAGCATTTGTAGTCAATGTCATGGTGTAAAGAGTACATTTTTGTGATGAACCATTTAGAATTGCACCGGTAAATGATGGATTATTTAGTTTTGGTGTCCGTCCTTGATTTACAAATGTAAAATTACAACCACCACTGCTTGGCGAAGTGAGAGCAATTGAATTTATAGTTAGGTTGTTTGAGACATTTACATTTGCTTGTGCTGCATTAAAAGCTTGCCCTTTCCCATCTATCACTAGGCTTACGCTAAATTGCTCGCCGACTCCATAGGTTGCGGTTGCGGGAGTTATTTCGATTGAAGCAGTAGGAGTGCTTGCTGCTCTGGAGCGAATATCATTCCTTTGGGTAGAGAGAAAGTAGGCAATGGGTAGTGAAGCTACAACTAAGAATAAAAGGACTGTAGGAATAAAAAAAGGAGACTTCAAAAACTTTTTCAGTTTCCTCCTTAAAGAAGTCTCAATAATTTCGTGGACCATTATGTTTAACGCTATAAGATTCTTTGAGGCTTGTCAAGCCCATGAGTGAGAATACAAAATCCAATAATCAAAAATCAAGAATTAGGAATCAAGAATAACGAATTAAGGAATTCGAATTAGGAATAACGGCAATAACTAATCACAAAGTAACCAAGTAACTAACTAACTAACCAATATGGCTATTTGCATTGATTTTACTTTTTGGTCTAAACTTATAAAAACATGAAAGAAACTTCAGAAATAGATTTAAGCTTTGCGGCAACAGAGCTTCCCATTAGAAAAGCGAAAAGCGAAATTAAGGAAAAAATCGGGGATGCTGAGACACTCATTGTAATTGGAGAAACAGGTTCAGGAAAAACAACACAACTTCCCCAGATTCTCTTAGAAACACTTCAACTCGGTGAGAAGATTGCAATCACACAGCCAAGGCGCGTTGCTGCCACTTCAATTGCAAACTACGTTGCAGAACAAGTGGGAACAAAGATTGGAGACAAAGTTGGCTACACCATTCGATTTGATGATAGTACCACTGAAGGGACTCAAATCAATTTCATGACCGATGGAATTCTTATTCGAAAAATTCAAGAAGATCCTCTTCTCATGGATTACTCAATTGTAATGATTGATGAGGTGCATGAGAGGAGTCTTAACATAGATTTTTCGCTCGGACTTGCAAAAAAAATCCAGAAAGAGCGCAAAGAGCGTGGTTTAAAGCCATTAAAAATTGTCGTAGCATCAGCAACTCTTGAAAAGGAAAAACTGATTGACTACTTTGATAACGCACCTGTCGTAGAGGCCCCTGGAAGACTTTTTCCGGTAGATATTCAATACGAAAATTCTACTCCACATAATTCAGAAGCTGTCGTGAGACGCGCAGCAGAAAAAGTAGAACAAATATCAAACCAGTCAAAAGAAGGTGACATATTAATTTTTATGCCTGGCAAAAAAGAAATAGATATGGTTCTTGAGGCGCTTGATTTTAGGGTAAAGTCTGGCAATTTTGGAGAGGCCTTAGAGCAGTTGCCCTTGTACGGCAATCAATCTTCAGAAGAGCAAAATCGAATTTTTCAGAAAGGAAATAAACGTAAGGTAATCATTGCAACAAATATTGCAGAGACGTCCATTACCGTACCAAGCGTCAAGCACGTAATTGATTCAGGACTCATTAATGAAATGGAATTTAATACAAACTCTGGCATTGAAGCACTTCTTACAAAAGATCATGCCCAAAGTGGATGCACGCAACGTGCTGGTCGAGCTGGGCGTGTATCAGAGGGAACGTGCTACAGACTGTATACAAAGGAAAGTTTTGAGGAAAGAAATGAGTTTCAAAAACCAGAGCTTGTTCGTACCAATCTTGCCCATACCATACTTCTCATGAAAAAAATTGGAATTGAGGACGTCGCATCGTTTGATTTTCTTGACCCACCAGACTCTCAAAATATAAGAAATGCTCTTGATTCGCTTACCTCCCTTGGTGCACTCAATGCGCAAGGCTCACTTACCGAAATGGGTCTACTTATGGCCGAATTACCTCTTGCTCCCAACATTTCACGTATGGTTATAGAATCTGAAAAATACGGGTGTACCCAAGAGGTTGCGACAATTGCCTCTTTTCTTGGAGCAAAACCGGTCTTTGTTAGACCAAGAGAGTCAGAAAAAATAGCTGACGAAATGCATTCAAAATTTACTGTAAAAAATTCTGATTTTCTAACTATGCTCAATGTTTGGAAGCAGTATGAGAAAAGTGGTTTTGATTCAAGATGGGTGAGAGATAATTTTCTCAATAATAAAGCCCTTCAAGAAATAGAACAGGTGAGAATGCAACTTATACAAATTCTTAAAAAAAACGATATTGAAGTAAGTGATAAAGGTAAAGATGCAAATCCCGAGGCAGTATCAAAATCCATTGCATCAGGTCTTATCGAAAACCTACTTGAACATTCCGGTAGATTTAATTACAGAAAACTAAATGTCACATCATTATTCAGTAGTGATTATTTTATCCATCCATCTTCGGTTCTTTTTGCAAGTCAATATTCGCTTCCAGAGCTTATTGTGCCGTATCAAATTGTTGAAACAGGGAATGATGAAAGAAGAAAGAAGTATGCTCGGACGTGTCAAGTTGTAGAACCTGAATGGATTGCAGAGATTGCACCTCACTTGCTTGAAGAGAAGGAAATTGATACGAAGTATGACGGAGACCTTGATGGCGTATATACTAAAGTTTCTTTTACCCTTAAGTCTTCATCCAGAAATTTTGGGTTTGCGGACCGCGAAGTTACTGGAGAGCGAGCTGCTGACATTTTTGCATGGGCAATCCTTGATGGATATATTAACATCCCAACACTAAATGACAATTGGACAAAATTTGCCGAAATTTCAAAACTGTATGTAAAGTCTGGAAAAAGAGGTGATATGACTTCAAGGGAAAAACTAGATTTTTATAAATCTCGGTTGAATGGAGCAACCTCACTCAAACAACTATTATTGGGAGAAGTAGATGGCTCAATTAATATAAAAGTTGATCTTGATGAGTATATATCTAAAGAAGAAAGAGAGGAGATTTCTAAAAATAGTCCAGACACGGTACAGGTAAATGGAAAAGAACTTCACGTGCGTTACTATTATTTCGAATATGCACCTGAGGGTCAGCGTGCTGTTGTGACAATAGCTGCCCCCGCTCGAGATATACTTTCGCTTGAGAGTATCCCAGTTCTTCCAAGCGGAAAGGTCTTGAAGATTGAGATTGCAGAAGAGCGCTATGGAGATGCAGAATGGACTCTAGATGATTTAAAGACCGCCGCAAAAGAGTATCTTAACAACCACCAATGGGAGGAATGGAAAACTCTGAATCTTGACGTAGCAAAAAAGGAGCTAGTAAGTTTTGATCCGAAAAACCCAGAAGTGAGTATCCCTGAAAAAATAACATATGGTATCGATTTAAAATCAGGGGAAGAACTCATTGCATATCCAGCGTTGAGTGTTGAGGGAATGTATAGTTATTCCAGAAGATATTCTGTGCAGTATTACAGAACTGAGCAAGAAGCACTAGCAGCTAAAGCAAAGGCGGACAGTGCAATTGAGGAAGATAAGAATAGAGTAGAGCCAGATTATAGTTACATTCGGCCAAGCATAGGGGCGCGGGGATATGGAAGGAGTTTTTTCTCAGAGTATTCTAAAAAACCAGTCGTTAGCGACAAGTCAACGCTAGGAGTTATCACTACTCTTGAGACACCAGAACTCATTGAAGAGGTGACTGAGCTTATGGCAAGAAAAGACAGTAAACCAAGAAGAAAGGCGCTTTTGCAGGCAGTGCTTGTGGGACGTGGTCCTGATGTTTTGAGTCAAACAAAAATAAGCGCTGCAGATTTTCCATCTATTCTAGAACAGCTGAGACTTGCAAAGTTGGACGCGGAAAAGCAAAGAGATTACAAAGCAGTTCCTGAAATTGATAAGGCCTCTAAAAAAGTTATGCTCATGGACGCATTTCTAAAGGCTGAAAAGGACAGCGACTACAAGGAATACTTAGGAGACAATAAAGACTCAATTGCAAGATTTAAGCTTTTATTTTGGAGCAAGTTGCAATCATTTCAAGAAGTTCCAGATGATGATGGTATCCAGAAAGTAATTGAACAAATTCTTGAAGAAATGACTTCTTAGTCATGAATGATAAGGGGAAGACCTTGTCTTAATTGATTTACTACATAAAAATTTTGCTGACTTTGGGAAAGTGAAAAAGCTTTTTCTGCTGCTGCGAGCGCCTCAGAAGTGTTTTCAAGTTTGTATTCTGTGATAGATAATAAATGCCAAAACGTGTCACTTCTTGGAAATTTTTCAACAGCCTTGGTTAATATTTTTTGTGCATTTTCATAATCGTGCTTTGCAAGATATATTCTTGACGTGTTGTTATAAGCAAGAAAATTGTCTCCTAATGTTATTGACCGTTGGAACCAGATAAGAGCATTATCAGTATCATTTTTCTTATAAAAATAAACCCCGAGCGTATTTGTGTTTGATGATGTTGGGAAAAGTTTTACGGAAGTCACGAGATGTGGGAGAGACTTATTTAGTTTGTTCTCCTGCATTAACTCGTATCCCAACGAGTGTTCTAGAATGTAGCTTTGAGTTATTTTTGCGTCATGCGAATAGAGGGTTATCGGATTTTTAAAGTCTGAGAGTCTGATAAAAGTACGAGCAAATAGTAGGGGGAAGGAAAGGATAAGAATTGCAAGAACGAGTGTTTTAACCGGTTTGTGCTTGATGGCGTTTATAAAACTCCCAGTTATTCCAAGCAGTCCAATAAAAGGAAAATAAAACCACCTATCTGCGGCGGTCATTTCAAGTGGTAGGAGTTGGAGGTGCAACAGCATGCCCGCAAAAAACCACGAAAAGAAAAATACGAAAGGTAAGAGTACTTTTTTGTTGCCTCTCTGCTGGTACGTAAAAAATATGAGCATCAACACTAGTAGCAAGATAGTTAAGATTGCAGCTAACATGTTTGAAGAATTTGCATTGACTGTCCATGTTTGGGCAATGACAAGGTCTTTCGGAAAGATAAGCGTTTTAAAGTAATACAGAACAATACTAGGGATTTGGATAATTCTTTCAGAAAAATTCATATCGCCAAATACAGTGTGCGGAACTTTTCCAACTCCAACACCTGCCACTACAAACCTGAGTATCGTATAGAGAAAAACGGGAATTGAATAAGAGAGGAGCTCTTTTCCAAAACAGTTTTTTTTATAAATTAGCGTATACAAAAGTAATATTCCAACAAAAAGAATCGCTGTCTCTTTTGACAGTAAGGCAAAGAACAAAAAGAGAGGAACTACTAAATGCGTTTGTTTTAGTTTTGATTTATAGATAAGAAGAGTTAATGCAAGAAGACCAAAAAAAACAAATTGCACATCCTGAAAATCTGAAATATACGCAACCGCTTCTATATTAATAGGATGTATTAAATATATAAGAGATGCTACGTATGAATAGATTTTTGGGAAAAATTTCCTGAAAATAAAGTAGAGTAGAAAAACATTTATTAAGTGAAATAAGAATTGAATGAAATGGTACAAAAAAGCGCTACTCCCTGCGAGTTTGTAGATGAATGCAAAATTAACTAACATAAGGGGTCTGAAGAATTGCCCAGTTATAGGAGCACTGCCTCCCAAGTCAGCCGTACTGCTTTGGAAAAGTTTTACAATTTGGAAGTTTTGAATGTAGGGATGATTTATGTACCCCATATCATCCCCAACAAATCCATTAAAAAAAATTTTAAAGTAAAGAAAGAAGGCTGTTAGAACAATTCCCCAAAACAAGTGAACCGGCTTTATCACATCCACAGTATAGCAAAAGAAGGTTTGTCATCTCTTTAATAAAAATCGGATGTTATAGTGGAGTAGTTTTGAGTAATTTCTGCTACTATTTATAGATGGATGATGACAACCTTTTCTTTAAAAATCTTTTTGTTCCTCTAACAAATAAAAAAGTTTTTTGCTTTCTTGCCATTATCGGATTTTTTGTTTATTTTAACGCCCTTTTTAACTTCTTTGTATGGGACGAATTTCCCTATATTCTTTACAATACAGAACTTCACAAATTTGATGTAATTAAATTTTTTGGAAAGAACCTATTTAATAGTGAGTTGTCAGGATTTTACCGTCCTGTTGGGGTTACCTACCTTTCCTTTCTTTACAATGTTTTTGGTTGGCATTCTTTTTTCTACCACCTTATACAAGTTGTTCTACATATTCTTGCAGCAGGTTTGCTTTACTATTTATTTCAAAAATACATTAATAAGATTGCCTCATTTTATCTGAGTGTCTTTTTTCTTATTCACCCGATACAGGTTGAGTCTGTTGCATATATTGGAGGTCTTGCCAGCGGGCTTGTATATTTATTTGGAGTAATTCCTATGTTATTAAGTTACAAAAAAGTTCATACGTGGTTAACGTCACTTGTAATAGTACTGTTTTTGCTTTTGGGACTTTTGACAAAAGAATCAGGTTTTATGTTTCCACCTCTTATATTTTTTCTTTGCTATTTTATTCAGAAAAGAAAATTACTCATCAGTCTTTGTTATTCTATAGTGCCATTTGCTATTTACTTTCTCTTAAGATTTTTTGTTGCTGGTGTGTATTTTTTATCAACAAAGGATACCAACGTGTATATACAGCATTTGCCACTCTTGGGAAGAATGGCAAATATGCCTGCTATATTTTTCTATTACATCAAGACTCTCATTTTTCCAGATAAATTATCTCTTGGACAATTGTGGGTGATAAAATCAATTGATATCCCCAATTTTTATTTACCACTTTTGATAGATATTCTGTTTGTAATTCTTATTGTTGTCATTGGATATTACACATTTAAATTAAAAAGAAAACTTTTTGTCATCTATATATTTTTTTTATTTTGGTATCTAGGAGGGATGGTGGTTATGATGCAAATATTTCCTGTGGACATGACAGTTGCTGATAGATGGTATTACCTGCCATTTGCAGGACTTTTGGGAATCTTAGGAATTGGCGCAAGTCTTGTAAAGGTAAAAAACAAGAATACTATGACACTTATTCATACATTTCTTATCATTGGAATTATACTATTGTCCGTCAGAACCATTGTCAGAAATTCGAATTGGCATGATAATCTAACACTCTTCGGACATGACAGTAAGGTTCTGACAAATTTTGATATTGAAAATAGTCTAGGTGCAGAGTTGGCATCAAGAAAGTTATACAAAGAGGCTCTGCCGCATCTCGTAAAATCAGTAGAATTGTATTCGCATGACACAAGTCTTTATAATTTAGGATTTGTTTATGAGCAGCTTGGTGACTATAAAAATGCAAAAAAATACTATATAGAGACTATCAAAACAAGAAAAGACAATTCGAATAGGGAAGAGATAATGGTAAATGCTTACAATGGAATGTCTCGGGTATTACTTTTGCATGATACTCCTGAAAATGCTTCAAGTTTTTTGAAAGAAGCTGTAAAAATTTACCCAAGCGATTCGACGTATTGGAGTTATTTGGCTCTAAGTCTTTATAAGCTAAATGAGTACAACGCGTCATTGGATGCGGCTACAAAAGCTGTAAAGCTAAAGCCTGATTCCGCGACAAAAAATATGTATCAAAAGATTTTAAATCGGGAAGAAATAAAACTTCGGTATTGAGTGATATAATAGATAAACTACTCATGCAAAACCTTTTTAAAGCGATTGCAACAAGAATACCCCTGCTATCTATTATCTTAAGCGCTGTTGTTGCTTGGTTCCTTATTCCTATTACCCATGGTTTTCCGATGGTACCGTTTTTTGTCCTTTTTACTGGGTTAAGCACTTTAGTATATGCGGTACGACATGACAAAAATTGGTCAGATGCCACTTTGTATGTGGGTATTCTTATACTTTCCAGCTTTCTTCTTGTACGTAGCAATGAAGTAGTTCAATTTATTACGCTCCTTTCAATTATTCTGGCAGGTTCTCTACTTATACTTCCAGTTGCTCGTAGCTATTCGTTAGCAAATTTTATCTTTACACCCATCTTTATGTTTTTGGAAGCAATAATGGGAAAGAATATGTATCCGTATTCGTGGGAAAAATTGAAAAGGTATAATACTGACACCTCTTTAAAAGTTATTCTTCCATCGATTTTGGTAACGGTTGTTTTTTTGGCAATTACCATCCCGCTTCTGTCTTCAGCCAATCCATTTTTTAAAGAATTTATGGACAACATTCTAAGCGTTCTCAATCTGCAAGAACTTGCAAGTTACTTTGAGCGAGAGCAAATTTTTTTCTATATTGTAAGAATTGGAATTCTTATATTCTTTGCATTTGCTATCCCAAGGGTACTAACCTTAAGTAAGAAAGGTGTCGAGATAAATAAAGCGGATATGTATATACCCATTAATTATCTTTTCCCAAAGATAGCAATGGGAATTTTGTTAAGCATTTTTCTTGTAATGCAGGCAAAGCTTTACTTTGCAAGCGCAGCGGCACTGCAAAGCATTGGCTATACGAATTCGCGTCTGACAAATGAGGTTTTTTTCCAAGTAACGGTAGTTGCCTTTATCATATTTTTCCTTGCGTATTTGGATAGAGAGCGAAAAAAATCCAACAAAATAATGACTTATATTCTCATATTGCAGGCATTTTTTCTTGTTGGCATTGCTTTCAAGAGCGTCTTTGACTACACCCACTTGTGGGGACTAACACAAAAAAGACTTTGGGGGTATGCCACTATGACGTGGCTAACTGGCGTACTTTCCTTTTTTACCTATTATTATAAAAAACAGATGCCCCTCCAGCGCTTTTTTCAACTCGTCATTTGTTATACGATAGTAATTATCGTTGGAATAAATAGTGCCAATTTTGACTACTTGATATCTCATTACTCAAAAGCTAGAACTCAAGCTGGTACAGATTATGTCTATCAAGCTAAGCTTTCTGCGGACGCTTCAAGCTACAAGCAGACGCTTAATGAGCTTATTAGTGAGGTGGAAAGCAGTGGAGTAAAGGAAGAAGAAAAGATAAACGCTACCCATAGAATCCTTTCAAAAATTCTATTCTTACAGCAAAAATACAAAGATAAGACTTTCCAAAATAGTTTTAATTTCTCTGAGTACAATGAATTTTTGAGGGTGAAAGATGTCAACACTGAGGCCTACCGTTCTCGTATATTTGGAGTAGAGCAAAAATTTACACAAAAAGAAAATCCAACCCCAACACAAATACCCAAGAAGTAATTCTACAGCTAACGAAACTAATTTTAATGACCCAGACGAGTTGGAAAAATAAAGGTATATGTCTTTTGCTTCATTATTCGGAATGCGTGATGGTAATGATTCTTGTTAGAACGATGTATGAACCTATCGCCAATTTTATTTCTTGCAGTAATATTCATAGTGCTTGTAGCTTTAATAATTACCTTCGTCATAAGAATAAGAAAATTACTCCTATATGCAAAGAGAAACAAGCGAGAAGTAAGCAAGCTAAAATTGACACTATTAATAATAGGAGTTTTACTTTGTAGTTTGGGTATATACTGCGTGAGCCTCTTAGTGATTAGACTTTTTACCCCTTTGCCTACTCCTTTGCCTCTGCCCTTGCTAGGGTAAATTTCAAATTGTCCCTATACAACAATATAATTTTTTGTTAGGATATTTTTTAAATGAGTCGGCTGGAAATTTTAGGGGCAGGTGGAGGAGAGGTAACCGGATCTGCGAATTTATTAACTACAAGAAATGGGGGCAAGCTACTAATTGATAGTGGGTTGTGCCAAGGCAGGCAAGAAAATGATAGATACGATAGACGAAACAAAAACCTCAACGGACTGGATCCATCCGAACTTGATGCAGTATTAATTACACATGGGCATTTGGACCATGTCGGCAGGCTTCCTCTTTTAGCTAACACTCCAGCTCCAATTTTTATGACTCCTGCAACTTACGATATTGCACAGATTGCACTCAGAAATGCCAATTCATTATCCCCTGGGCTTTATCCTAAGGGGAGTGTTGAGAAGGTGCTACAAAAAACAACTCGGGTGCCGTATGATTCCACTGTTGCTGTGGATGGTGTTATGGTTACATTTAAAGATGCGGGGCATATTTTAGGCTCATCAACTTTAGTGATAGATGAAAAGGGAGGAGAAAGAATAGTCTTTAGTGGTGATTTGGGCAATTCTCCCTCAAGACTTGTTAAGCCAACAGAGTTAATTGATGGAGCTGATATTGTTGTTATGGAAACAACATACGGGGATAGAAATCATACTGAGGATTCTCCGGTTGAAGTTATTATGGATGCTGTAGAGAGAATTAAAAAAAATAAGGGGACTCTTCTTCTTCCTTCATTTGCCATTGATAGGACCCAAGTGGTTCTAAGCATTTTAAAGGAACTTAGCAAAAACGGTAAGCTAGGCAATATACCGGTATTTCTAGATAGTCCCATGGGGATTGAGGTAACCCGAATTTATGATAGTCATCATTCCTTACTAAATGATGAGGCCAAAGAAAAGAAAGATCCTTTTGGTTTTCCGGGATTGACAAAAACTTATTCGGCCAATGAAAGCAATTCTATCCACCACCGAAGAGGAGCCAAAATAATTATTGCAGGATCTGGTATGATGGCTGGTGGCAGGATACTTAAACATGCTGAGTATTATTTACAGGATAAGAATTCTGTTCTTTTATTTGTTGGATTTGCAGCTAATGATACGCTCGGAAGGATGATTATGGAAGGTGAGCGCGAGTTGAAGGTTGGAGAAAATCACATATTTGTTAATGGTACTGTTCTTGGCACATCCGCATTAAGTGCACACGCAGACCAAAATCAGCTTTTAGATTGGGTGAGGCACATTAAGGGTGGAAATAAAAGGTTGCGAAGCGTAGTGCTTGTACACGGCAACAATAATGCAAGAAATGCATTTGCGGAAACTGTGCGTTCGGAGTTACAAATAAATGATGTACTCTCACCCAACGAACGTGAGGTTATCGATTTCGACCAGAATGAGCATTAACTTGTGGCACCAATCGTTCGAGAACTGACGAGATCAAATATAATCTGATGGCTTTGATACCTGCAGGCTTTTTCGGTTGGTTGATTTTTTGTAATGAATTCCTTCCTCATTGCTAGTTTTAGGTTTTAAGCTTTGCTGGTTTATCAGAGGCAATCTTGCCATCACGCAGCTCAATATTTCTCTGTGCCAATTTAGCGTACTCAGATTCATGAGTAACCATAATAATGGTTTGACCCTGCTGATGCAGATCTAAAAAGATATCTAGCACCTTTTCAGAGGATTCGGAATCAAGATTTGCGGTAGGCTCATCAGCAAAAAGAATTTTTGGATTGTGAACTATAGCCCTTGCAATACTAACCCGTTGTTGTTGACCACCAGAAAGTTGACTCGGCAGATTGTCCAACCTGTCTTGAAGATCCACTTTCACAAGAGCATCTATAGCTCTTTTTTGAGCCACACCTTCATCTATGCCCTGCATGAGAAGTGGCATCATGACATTTTCTTTGGCAGTAAGCATAGGAAGAATAGCATAGTCTTGGAATATATATCCTAGATTTTTTAGTCTAAATGATATTTTTTCCTCATTCGTCAATTTAGAGGTGTCTATATCGTCAATAGTAACAACACCCTGATTTGGAGTGTCAAGCAAGCTAAGCTGATACAATAATGTGCTTTTGCCGGATCCTGACATGCCCGTAATTGCTAAAAACTGTCCACCCGGCACAGAAAAGCTGATTTTTTTCAACGCTGTTAGGGTATTGTCGCCGATTGTAAATATCCTCGTTATATCTTTTGCTGTGATCATATATTATCTCCCTAAAATTGCATCTAATGTATTTTGTTTGGTTACCATCCTTGCCGGAACATATCCTGATATGAAGGCAGTTAAAGTCAGAATAAGACCTCGTATAACAAGACCACTTGTGGTAACTGCTAATTTTCCTTCTGTTACCGGAAATTTTAGAGGATGAATATCAAACCATGGTGCTAAAAACCAAACAATAATAAGGCTTGAAAAAAATATTCCCGACAAGGCATAAAACAATGATTGCATCACATATGAGACCTCAATTGCCCGAGCCGATATCCCAATCCCTTTCATAATACCGATGTATTTTCTTCTTGTTATGGCATTTACAAAAATTACAATAAAAATTGTAATAGCGCCTACAATAAGAGAAATTGCACCCACGATATTACCAAGCATTGAAAAAGTTTTTTTCATATCAGATATAGCTTTTGGCAGTGTCTCTTCTGCTGTTTCTACAATAACGTCGGTATTATAAGAAAAATTGTTCAGAATATACCCCTTTGCATCTTCCCTGCTGGAACCGGAATTCAGCAATATAGCAATTTCATTTGCACTCAGACTGTGATTGTTGACAAGCGGACGCATTGTACTTTCAAGCATGAATGCACGGCTGTCGACCGTACTGTTCCCGGTATCAACTATTCCTCTCACAAAAACGTCAATATCCTTATTACCAATAATTAGCTTCAATCTTGATCCAATAGTTACACCCTTCAATCGTGGTTCTGTTGAGGAACCCTGCGAGTATTCTGCTAAAAGACTTTTTCCCAGTATAATTCCGTCCGTGTCATATTCCTTCAAATATTCTCCTAAAATAATTTCAGAAGATATTCCCGTAACGGCATCTTCATCTTTCGGATTAATGCCAACTGTAGTACTGCTTACTCTTTGTCCAATTTCAGTATTGCGGATTTTTACTTTATTTTCATTTTCTAATATTGCAGGTGTCGTGTATCTGCTGGATGATGCTTTATAGGACGGAAGACTTTTTATGACGGAATTTAGCATACCAGACTGCGATATTGAGATATACTGAGTAGCAGGCTTGATCAAAATATCTGACGAATAATAAGTCTTAAAAGAATTCATCATACCATCAGCCAAACCGGTCAAAATTCCACCCATCAACACCATGTTAAGAAAAGTCAGTGACATGACAAAAATAATAAGAGCAGTTGACCAGGGATTATTGCGTTTTAATTCTCGAAAAGCTAAAAACCGCCCTACAAATATATCTTTCTGAAATTTACTGAAGAGGTCTAGTATTTTCATGGGCTTTTACTATTTGGCCTTGCGAGTACATTCGTTCCACTATTAAGACCAGACAATATTTCAACTTTTACAAATCCTTTTTCGCCAATTCTCACTTCGGTAAGTTGATCGTCTCTATCTTCCGCTTTTTGTACATATACTTTTCCTTCTTGATAAATTAAAGCACTCATTGGAACAGCAAATGTATCTTTTTTACGGATAAGCTCAATTGTAGCTATTGCGGTCATATTCGGCTTTATACTTGTCGGCAGATCATGAACTTGAATTTTTGCCTCAAAAGTCACAACTCCTCCGACAATGGTTCCAATGGTATCAATATATTTGATTTCTCCTGACAAAGACAAATCTCTTATCGCATCAAAAGTTATATCTACTTTTTGTCCGGCAGAGATTTTTGGAGCATATATTTCATTGATGTAGACAGTTAAATATGGCTCATCTTCCAAAGTATCTTCATACGCAATCTTTGCCAAATTTACCTGTGCTTGAGCGGCTGAAATAGCTATATCTGCTTCCTTGTATTTTGTTTCTGCTGATCGAAAATCTTTCTCCGCCTCAACAACAGCTGAGTCTATGCTTAACTTTTCGAGGATTGTATATTCATTTTTAGTAGTCGGATTAGTCGTATTATCATTTTTATAATTTACACCGTTTTCTGCCTCCAATACTGCCTGTCTTTTCGCCCACATCGTAGCGTCAGCTGTCTGCTTGCTCTGTTTTGCGGTAATTAATGAGCTAATCGCACCTTGATATGTTGCGTGTGCTGACGCTTTTTCCGTATCGGTTGCTGTCTTATGAAACGTGCCGCTTACCTGGACGGTCTCAAGAAAGGTTTCTTTTCGTACTGTATGTAATAGACGGCTATCAGGTTTTTGCAATACTAAAAATTTGAATCCGATAGCAAATATTATTAAAAAAGCGGCAATAAAATAAATTTTACGTATTTTCATGTTATTTAATTTTAGCTTGAGAGTCTAATATGTTGGTAAATATTCTTATCATCTCTTTAATATCGTTTTCGGGAATGGCTTTAAAGACATTAAAATGGTTTTTTTGTAGTTGTTCTTTAAATATTTTCGTTTGCTTCACCCCATCCTGAGTGATAGAAAGACAAATAATTCTGCGGTCGGGCGAACCAATTTCTCTTTTGATAAAATTTCCTTCAGCTAGACGATTGGTGAGTTGAGTTACTGCGGATATTGACATTGATAATTCATCTGCAAGCGACCCAACCGAAGCATTGGGATGCTCATAGATGAATGTGAGTGCCTGGACCTGAAGCAGTGTTACCGCTTTGTCTTCAAAAGAACTTGTTTGCTCGAGCAGTCTTCGAACCTTGATTGCTTTGCTGAAAAATTCAGAGAATAATTTTGGGTCAATATTTCTCATTTTAATAATAAATTAGTTTATAACATAAATAGTTTATACCATAAACTATATTCTGTCAAGAAACAGTCTCTCATTACATTCTAGTTGAAATTAACAGCAGACTCCATGCTTATTTTTTTGCTGTCTATAAAACAAGTTTTT
This sequence comes from uncultured Gammaproteobacteria bacterium, assembly GCA_964557125.1. Lineage (GTDB taxonomy): Bacteria > Patescibacteriota > Microgenomatia > Levybacterales > GWA1-39-11 > CAZKYX01. The sequence continues at coordinate 58,352 of CAZKYX010000003.1, read as the reverse complement.
CCATCGACTAAAAATGATTGAACTCACAATATCTTCTACATCGTAGGCTAAATAGCCCTGTTGGAAGAATTAGAGCGTTAGTGCAAGGTTGTGAACCTGATCAACCTGCGAGGTTGCGATCCCCGGTGCTTCTTGTTCCTGCCTACTCGCAATGCAAAGCACAACTTTGGCAGGAGGGGAACATCCTCACTCCCGATGTGAGGTAGTGCTTTAATCAACCTCGCAGCTTGCGTGTTCATTGAGATCAATTAAGAGGCGCATACTCAGGTTGAAACTAGTTCTGTTGTTCAAGAATTTGAAGAAACTCCTTTGGAGTAACTAGATTAACTTTCTTATATAAGTTACCAACTTTTTGAAGTAATGGTTGATCTCCCGTTACAAAGTAATCTGCCTTTGCACTAACAGCTGCTGCAAGCATCAAATCGTCTTCGGGATGAGTAGCTACGCCATTAACATTGATAATTATTGGGGTGTAAATCGCTTCGTTTTGTAGCAAGTCAAAAAAGGATTTAATTTCGTGACTTGTAAGATGCTTTTGGAAATAGGCTTTTTGAAATACGCGTTCTAGCTCGTAAATTATATACTCTGATATTATTAACTCAAATTCATTCTCTCTCCATGCATTGAGTATCTGACCTGGAATAGAAGAAGAGGTTAATGCGCCTGATACCAAAACATTAGTATCCAGAACTGCCGAAATCATATATTAATTGTTTTTGTTGGGTTTCTTTTCTGCCCGCACTTCGGTTATTGCCTTATTTACCTCTTCTTCAATTTTTTCCGAAGAAACGTCTTTGAATGCATTTCTTACCGCGCCTAACGCTTCGAAACGTTTGTTGCGTTGCTCTTCAAGCTGTATAAGAAGTTTTAAATCTTCAGCAGAGATGACGGCAGCCACGGGAATTCCGCTCTTTTCAACCACTATTCGATCTTGATTGCGAAATACGTTGTTTAACAATTGGCTCCACTGTTGCCTTACATCTGATGCTTTCATTATTTGAGTCATAGTTATTATTTACCCTTATTCATGCAATAATCCTTAATTGACCATTAAGTACATAATAGTACGAAATTGTACGAATATCAAGTTTTAATTAATGATTCGAAGTGCATAGAGGGTTCTGAATTTCGAGGTTAATTGTAAATTGGTATACTACATTGTTCGAACCGCCAGATTAGCCCGTTATATCAACCTATTCTGAGTATGGAAGACGGTGGTCTTTCCTTCGGTGACCCCAGTGAATCTTACTTCGAACCGCTTTTGGCGTGGCTAGATAAGTTGAAACTATTGGAAAAGGAAAAAAATGTACTTAATTAAAAATTATTTTCGAAACATATTAATTTTTAAGAGAATCGATAAAATTGTTGAGGTCGACTTTTTCTATTCTGATGAATTTTCCACCCAATTTTACTGCTTTTAATTTCCCGCTTCTTACATACCGCCTGACGCTTTCCGGATCTACTTTAAGTATTGTTGCTACCTCATCGGTTGTATAGAATCTTTGTTCCAGAATTGCCTCTGTTTTACTTGCTCTTTCCGGTTCTAAAGCCTCAAGGTAAATATCTAAAGACCTATCAACGGCGTCAAAAATGACCTGATAAAAATCAGCCATGTCTCCTCCTGTTTGTGCTCTTTCAAGTGAATCTATGTAGGCAATTCTATCTTCTTTTCGAATAATAGCCGGAGGAAAACCAGCTTGCATCAAGATGAGGTTCATAAGCAATCGAGAAGTGCGGCCATTTCCATCTGAAAATGGATGAATGCTAACCAATTTATAATGTGCATCAGCAGCAATCTTTACGATATGTTCAGAATTTTCACTTTGCAACCATTCAGCGAAATGTGACATTAGCTCTGGAACTTTAGCAGGGTTGGGTAAGATTGTTGCTGATCCTTTAATTCTTGCGGCTTGAGTCCTATAGATGCCCCCATTGTATTCCTCAATTTTACTTAGAATTATTCCATTGATTTCTCGAATTGTTGCTTCATCTATATTTTCTTTTTTTTTACTGATTAGGGTTTTAATATAATCTAGTGCCACAGCATGGTTTGTTGCTTCCAAGTGCTCTTTGAGGCTTTTGCCCTGAACTGTAATTCCCTTTTCAACAACCATTGCTGTCTCTGCACGGGTTAATGTATTCCCCTCAATTGCATTTGAGGTGTATGTCAACTCCACGTTAAACCATTCCTCAAGATTTATAATTAGTTCTTGTGGAAGTGGACGGAAAGAGTCTAGTTTTTGTTTTTTTACAGACAATATGTCTAAAATATTGTTCATAGTGCTATTTTATGCTACTTCATGCAACAAGTCAATAGAATTTGTAGTGTTAAGTAGTGTTATGTAGTATATAAACCTTAGTATATTTCCAAGTGGTTCGAATTGAATTTAGGGTGATAAAATTTTGAGGCTGATTATATTTTTTATTTAATATTGTTCGAACCACCAGATCAGCCCGTTATAACAATCTATTTTAGACTTTCAACAACGAGGTGTTCCCTTAGGTGACCCAAACGGGTTCGGAACCATATAGGCCTTATAGCGGTTTTTTGGATTGTCTTAACTTGAGGCTAAATGAGACAAATGAGACAGTATAAAAGGGAAGTCGCATAACCTTAATGTGACACAGTTTGATATATTTTTACAACTTAAGATGAATTTGTGTTGTGATAATATTATTAAATGATGGAGAATGAGGAAACGCTTTCTTTTAAGGCAATTCAAGGTCCTTTAACTACAAAAAAAGCAATAGTTTTTTTCATAATTATTGGGTTTGTTGTTTATTTTAATGCTTTATTTGGAAGTTTTGTCTGGGACGATTGGACTAACTTCCTATATAACCCCCAGATAACTAATAATGGATTGTCACATTTTTTAGGAAATAATGCTTTAAATACAGGCATATATTATCGTCCTTTTTTCACTTTTTATTTAACAGTATTTTATAACCTTTTTTCTGCACACCCATTCTTTTATCACTTTTTTCAAGTAGCTATACATATAGGAAGCGTGAGTATGCTTTTTTATCTATTTTCAAAATTTATCAATAAGAAACTGTCGTTTTTTCTTTGCTTGTTTTTTTTGGTTCATCCAATACAGGTCGAGTCAGTTGCATGGGTGTCGGCAACATTAGTTCCTTTGTCGTTTCTTCTAGGAATTGGAGGGCTAATTGTCAGTTTTAGAAAGAATAATTCCTATAAAGTACTAGTTGCGACATATTTACTCCTTCTTCTTTCTGTTTTTACTAGAGAGACTGGGTTCATATTTTTTATATTGATCATATTGTTGCAGTTTATCTATAGAAGGGGTAATGCATTTCGGTTGTTACTTGTTGAAGGATTAGTAGCAGCTACATATCTTTTTTGCAGATTCGTTTATGGTAAAGTATATTTTGATTACGATTATTTTTCTCCGTTTCGAGAGTTAACTCTCCTTGAAAAAGTAATTAATACTCCTGCGGTTTTTTTCTACTACCTAAAAACTTTAATTTTCCCCTATAAGTTAGCGATAAATCAGCAATGGATAGTAAAAAATCCCGATCTCAATAATTTCGTAATTCCTATAATTGGAATTACTATTTTATTTAGTGCAATTATCTATTTTGGTAGAAGTCTAAGAAAAGGAAATAAGCAATTATTCAATTTGTATTTGTTCTTCCTGACGTGGTTTTTATTTGGATGCGTTACTTTCACACCATTTAGCCCTCTTGATCTTACAGTTGCTGACCGGTATTTCTATTTTCCTCTCGCCGGGTTACTAGGAGTGATTGGAGTTGTGCTCTCAACATTTGAATTAAAAAACAATATCAGAAGCCTAATTTTAGGTTCAACTATCTTAGTTCTAATAATACTTTCCCTGAGAACTTACGCAAGAAATGCTAACTGGAATTCTTATTTTGCTCTTGCTTCGCATGATATTAAAATAGAAAACAATTTTGATATGCAAAATATGTACGGAACACTTTTGGTATTGGAGAACAATGATCACAGAACTGCATTAAAACATTTTCTAAAATCCGTTGAGATGTTTCCTCATGAATCTAGCCTTAAAAATGTTGGTTCAACGTATCTTAATTTGGGACAAAAAGAAAAAGCCCTCGAGTATTTTTACAAAGCACTTGAAGGTAAAAATTTTGCAAGCAACCGTACTCACAACAAAAGCACGTATGAGGCATTAGCAACTCTACTGTTTCAGGAAAAAAACTTTAAAGAAGCAATAAGAATTGCGACTTTAGGTATTAAGGATCATCGCGATGACTTGCAGTTGTATTTAGTGTTGGCCATTTCAGAATATGAACTAAAAAATCAAAAGAAAGCTCTAAATGCTGCTACAATAGCGTACAAATTATCACCAAATCTGCAGACAAAATATCTTTATACACAGATATTAAATAATCAACCAATTAAGTTTAATATTTCAAATTAAATATTTGATATATTGACATCAATTATCGATTTGTATCATGATAAATATAGACTTTGTTCTGCTATGAAAAATCTTCTAGGCAAATTAATCCTCATACCACTTTTTGTTCTAATTTTAAGCTTAATGACTGTAACCAATGCTTCTGCCGCAACCTACAATTTGTTTGGAAAAATCACAAAAGCATCAGGTGGCAATGTTTCCGGAGCAACAATTGACGTCCTTCAGGCAAATACCACCACTGTGGTTCAAAGCGCATCAAGTAATTCAGTGGGCAACTACACTCTCAACGTAGAGGAAGGAACATATAATATTAGAGTTACTCCGCCAAGCGGACAAGGTTTAGGCATTTCGATTACAGAAGACTTTCAAATATCTGAAAACTCTTCATTAAACTTCACGCTAGTTCCTCCCCCTGTAACTGTTCAAGGAACGATAACAGATTACTTGGGTAATCCTCTTGAAAACTCAAATATCTCTTTTCAATACCAGCCTACTGGGACTAACTATGGCCAACAAACAGATTCCAACGGGCATTATTTTCTTCAGGTCCCTACAGGAACATTTAATATCTTAATCGACGGAACGACAGATAATACAACTTCTGTTAATATTCCTGAGAACTGGCAGGTTGGGACACCAGATTATGAAATCACAGGTAGCGCAACGATTAACTATTCAGTGCAGGTTAAAAAGATAGACATCCATGTTGAAGACCCAAGTCATAATGGAGTTGAAAATGCAAATATAAAGGTAAACGGACTATCGGTAAATGATCGAACTCTTGGGGGGGGAACAACACTTGAATCAATATTAGAATTTAGGGTAGTCTGTGCTTGATTCTCTGAATAAGGCGTTGGGTTTTGATTCTCATCCACGGCACAAGTATCTCAATTGTGAAGAATCCTGTCAATCCAATCTCGAAGCATTCATCTTTTTGGTTCTTAAGTGACCCCACCGGAATTCGAATCCGGGTCTCTTGGATGAGAACCAAGTGTCCTAACCGCTAGACTATGGGGCCAAATTTTATAATTTCTCTATAGCTTTTCTGCTTATTAATGACTTCAAATAGTATTCTCTTTCTTTAGCTTCAGAACCGGTATTATATTCTTCTTTGTAGAATAGTTCAAACGGCCCTTTGTTTTTAGTATACCTTGAGTGGCCAGTATTGTGTTCTTCAAATCTTCGTTCGAAGTCATTTGTACTACCAATATAGTACGACCCGCTCTTTATACTTTTAAGCATGTACATGTAATACATAGATAAATACTAACCGCTAGTCCCGATACGTTACACTATCGGGATCCCGCACGAATGGAATCCGTCGGGAACTATGGGGCCATGTACTCATGGGCTCACAAGACTCCTGTCTTATGGGGCCTCGTCTGAACTAACACTATATTATACAGAAAATTGGGGTTTGAATTCAATTTCCATGATCCTTGTCATTGATTTCATTTCTTTTTAGTGATTAAGTATGTATGTATATAATTTATCATATGCACCTAAAGCCGCTAGATATACAAGAACTTCCCCAACCTCTTTCAATTAAAAAACTAATTGGTCCTAGTTTTATACTTTTGGCATTGGGTCTTGGGAGTGGTGAGGTAATCCTCTGGCCATACTTAAGTGCAAATTATGGTTTGGGAATTATTTGGGGAGCTATTCTTGGTATATCATTTCAATTCTTTATGAATATGGAAATTGAGAGGTATGCGCTGGCACATGGTGAGAGTATTTTTGTTGGATTGTCGAGAAAATTAAGGTTTATTTCATTCTGGTTTTTACTATCGACTTTTATTCCTTGGATGTACCCTGGAATTATTGCGTCCTCTGCTAAGTTTTTTGGTACTGTCGCAGGTATTCAAGAGACACAATACTTAGCAATGGGATTTCTCATTATCATCGGTGTCATTTTGTCACTTGGTCCTGTCCTATACAAAACCGTTGAAACCCTTCAGAAAACAATCATTATGATAGGGGTTCCTTCAATCTTTGTGTTAAGCGTTTTCCTTTCAAAACCACATAGTTGGGTTCTTTTGGCGCAGGGCACCGTAGGAGTTGGTGAGGGGTATTTATTTCTTCCGGCAGGAATTGCCATTGCTTCATTCTTGGGTGCATTGGCTTATGCTGGGGCAGGTGGAAATCTGAATTTGGCACAATCCTTTTATGTTAAGGAAAAGGGATACGGTATGGGAAAGTTTGGGGGTAGGATTACTTCTCTTTTGACAGGCAAGGTGGAAAACATTTCATTGACAGGGAGTAAATTTGAGCCAACGCAGGAGAATGTAAGTAGATTTAAGGTTTGGTGGAAAAACATAAATGTGGAACATTTTGTCGTGTTTTGGTTGACTGGGGCAATAACAATATTGCTACTTGCTCTTCTTTCGTACTCAACAGTTCATGGCCAGCCCGGAATTGCTCAGGGTGTTAATTTTGTCATAATGGAGGCGCAATTTATTGGGAAAATGATATTACCTCTTGTTGGAACATTTTTCTTGCTTGTTGTGTCTCTTACATTATTTGGCACCCAACTTGGGGTATTTGATGCAACAAGTAGAATTCTCTCTGAAAACGTTATCTTAAGTTCTTTCGGTAAATTAAAAGAAAAAAATCTTCGAAAGCTGTATTACATCGTTTTATGGATGCAAATATTGGCTGGGGTTGTGATTATGATGTTGGGTTTTACAGAGCCGTTACAACTCGTTATTACAGCTGCGGTACTAAATGCAATGGCTATGTTTGTTCACACCGGACTTACTTTGTGGCTGAATATGACGAGTCTTGATAAGGAAATAAGACCTTCAAGGTTGCGATTTGTAGCCATGAGTCTTGCGTTTCTTTTCTATGGAGGATTTAGTGTGTACGTTATTTACGACAAATTTCTAAAACAAACATTCTGATAGTTTGGGTGATTTTTGTATTATCAGCGGATATAGACATCACACACTGGGAGTGTGATGTCGCCTTTTGTTATACTTTCCTTAATGCTTAATAAGATTTTTCTCGACAATAACGAATTCCATTTTACTGAGTCTGAGCTTCCTTTATTAATTCATGGGGAGGAGCCTGTTGGCGCTTCTCTTTTTACCATGAGTGTTCTTGCAACTCTTTGTTCTCAAGGAGCAAAAGTAGTTGCACTAACTGGTTATCCTTATGCTAGGGAAGAATTTATAAAACAGACTGGTACTGAGGAGAATGCTCAGTTTTTTACAAAAGAAAAAACCGAAGAATTTTTAGAATTCGTTTCTAAAACTTCAGATATCAGTGACTACGTTATTTTGCTCAAAAATATAGAATTTTACAGTAGGCAAGTTTTTAATGCTGTGAAAAACTTAAAAAATCTTATTCTTTCGGGGGACGTGAATAAATGTTCATTTAAGGAAGAACTTTCGCAATATTCTTTTAATACAAAAATTTACTTCTCCCAGCTTACAGAACCACTCCCAGAATTACAAAAATACGAAAGCTTTATGGTTTCTGAAAAACAAAGCGGAGTACTCTCACTGGAAATGTATAGCAACATTTGCTTAATTGACATATACCCCACTGGGGTATATGATAAGTGAATGAAATCCAACTACGAAAGCGTCAAAGAATCCGCCCAAAAAAGAATAAATATTATTAAAGGCCAACTTGATGGATTGCAGAGAATGATAGATAAAGATGAGTACTGCATTGACCTTCTTAATCAAAGCCTAGCTATCCAAAATTCAATTAAAAGTCTTGATAGTGTTCTTTTTGAAAGACACCTCTCAACTCACGTTGCTCATCAATTCCACGAAGAAAAAGAGAAAGCAATTGAAGAAATGGTAAAGCTATTTAAGAGGATTAATAAATGACAAAAAAAAGCTATCATGTCAAAGGAATGCATTGTGCGAGCTGCAGTACTATTATTGTAAAAAAACTCAAAAAAATTCCCGGTGTTGAAAGTTGTGAAGTTAATTTTGCAACAGAGAAGGCAAATATTTCTTTTGATGACAAAAAAGTTTCCAATGAGGATATGAATAATGAAATTAATAAATTAGGATACTCACTAACTCCGGCAGAACATTTTGGACATGATATGTCTACCCATGGAGGTGGTATGGGAGAAAAGATTTCAGATGACCACTCCGAGCATTTAGGTTTGACACAAACAAAAGAGGAAAAATTAAAGGAGCTCTCACATTTGAAAACAAAAGTTAATTTTTCAATGCCTATCGCCCTGTTTGTATTTGTATATATGATGTGGGATATCTTAGCAAAATTCTTTCCTGACTTTATTCCCATGATTCAAATACCCATGACCATCTTTAACACTCTCTCATTTATAGTTTCTTCAATATTTATTTTTTGGATAGGCAAACCATATTTGGAAGCACTTTTGAGATTTATCAAATTTAGAGTAGCAAATATGGATTCTTTAGTTGGAATTGGGACTCTAACCGCGTATTTATATAGCAGTACCGTATTCTTTTTTCCTTCCTTGGGATTATTTCTTTCCCTACCGGAATACTTATATTTTGACGTGGTTATTGTCGTAATAGGCTTTATTACATTTGGTAAGTATCTAGAATCCCGCTCAAAACTAAAAACCGGAGAAGCCATTGAAAAGTTAATGAATCTTCAGGCAAAAACAGCGCTTGTAGTAAGAGAAGGAAAAGAAATTGAAATCTCAGTAGCAGAGGTTATAGTTGGGGATATTGTCAGAGTGAAGCCCGGAGGAAAAATTCCTGTCGATGGTGTTATTGTTGAGGGGACCTCCTCAATTGACGAGTCGATGATAAATGGGGAGCCACTACCTCAAGACAGGAAGGTTGGGGATAGAATTATTGGTTCAACGATAAATAGGCAGGGCAGTTTTCTTTTTCGAGTCGAGAAAGTCGGTGAGAGCACGATGTTGGCGCAAATTGTAAGAATGGTTGAGGAGGCGCAGGGGTCTAAAGCAGAAATCCAAAACCTCGCCGACAAAGTTTCTTCTATTTTCATTCCGTCGGTATTGGTTATCGCGGTTGTGACTTTCATTGTGTGGATAATCATAGGTTCTTATTTTCTAGGAATGACTCAGGCATTATCATTTACTATTCTTTCTTTTGTTGGAATACTCGTTATCGCTTGCCCATGCGCATTGGGTCTTGCCACTCCAACGGCAATTATTGTAGGTGTTGGAAAAGGGGCAGAGCATGGAATACTCATCAAGAATGCGCAAAGTCTTGAAAAGCTTCATGACGTAAATTTAATTGTATTTGATAAAACAGGCACATTAACTCTCGGAAAGCCCACCGTAACAGATATTGTCTCTTTGGAGAAATCGGTAACTGAGGAAGATATTCTTAGATTTGCTGCAAGTCTGGAAAAACAATCCCAACACCCCTTGGCTCTGGCTGTGACTTTAAAAGCAGAGATGAGTGGAATTGAGCTTGTCAAAATAAGTGATTTTTCTGAGAAAGAAGGTTCCGGTGTATATGCAAAAATTAAGAATGATGCATTTGAAATAAGAAAACCGAATGATAAAGAAAGGAACATACCTGAAGTTGCTAGACTTCAAAGTGAGGGAAAAACAGTTATACTTCTAGATAAGAGTGGAAAAAATATTGGAATATTGGCAATAAGCGATACAATTAAGTCCGGTGTTGCTAAAACAATTGAGAGGCTCCATCGGTTAGGGATTGAAACAGTAATGATAACTGGTGATAACCAAAAAGCCGCAGAGCATATCGCTGGTCAAGTTAGAATTGATAAGGTGAAGGCTGAGGTATTGCCTCAAGATAAATCAAAAATTATTATGGCTCTCCAAAAAGAAGGTAAAAATGTGGCTATGGTTGGAGATGGAATTAATGATGCGCCCGCACTCACACAAGCAAATGTAGGAATTGCTATGGCAACTGGGACAGATATTGCAATAGAAAGTGCCGATATAACATTATTGAGTGGTGACCTTTCTAAAATTCCTGAAGCCATTGTACTTTCAAGAGCAACGATGAAAACTATAAAGCAAAATCTTTTTTGGGCATTTATTTATAATACTGTTGGAATTCCACTCGCTGCTGGAGTTTTATATCCGCTTTTCGGAATCTTTCTCAGTCCAATTTTTGCAGGACTTGCAATGGGATTATCATCAGTTTCAGTAGTTGGCAACTCTTTGCTTTTACGGAGGAAAAAACTATGAATTTATGGATAATATTTTTGACAGGTCTTACGGTGGGAGGCCTAACGTGCCTTGCTGTTCAGGGTGGACTTTTAGCTTCTGTCATAGCCGCGCGTGAGAAAGAAGAGGTCGAAAGAGGAATAAATAGAAGAAATTCTATATTTCCAACAGCTGCTTTTTTGACAACCAAACTCGTAGCATATACACTTCTTGGTTTTGGTCTAGGTGCGTTTGGGAGCGCTGTCGGTATAAATGGAACAGCCCAGATTGTCATGCAGCTTATAGCAGGGTGTTATATGGTTGCAGTAGCCCTTAATTTGCTTAATGTGCATCCTATTTTTCGCTATGCTGTAATTCAGCCTCCCCGTTTTTTGCTGAAGAAAGTCAAAAATCAGTCTCGAAACAAAGAAATGTTTGCACCGGCATTTCTGGGTGGTATGACAATTTTTATACCATGTGGCACAACACTAGCCATGGAAGCACTGGCAATTAGTAGTGGTAGTGCAGTTCAGGGCGCAGCAATAATGGCTGCTTTTGTTTTGGGTACTACTCCTGTTTTTTTTGGAGTTGGGTATCTCACGAGTTTGTTGGGAGACAATTTTAGAGCACGGTTCTTAAAGATTGCAGCTATAGCTGTTTTATATTTAGGCATTGCGTCGATTAATGGTGCATTTATTGCATCCGGATTTCCATTAAATTCCAAAAAAATTAGTTCTATCTTCGAGTCACTCGGTAAAAAAGAAGATACAGTATCGCAAATGTCCAGTGTAGTATCGCAGGTCAACGAAATTTACGTCTTTTCAAATGGCTATTCGCCTAACTATATAAAGATAAGAAAGGGAAGCGAGGCGACTATTACGCTCATTGGAAAGGATGCTTATAGTTGTGCGTCAGCATTTCGTATACCGTCCTTAGGAATAAGCAAAAATCTTGGACCAAACGAAAAATATACCTTTCTGTTTACACCGACAGAAGCGGGGAAAATAATATTCACATGCTCAATGGGTATGTATACGGGAATAATTGAGGTTATATGAAAAAAATATCAAATATTAAGTTAAAAATAGAAGGGATGCATTGCACTTCGTGTGCAATGAGTATTGATTTCGATTTGGAGGACGTTTCTGGTGTTGAGTCTTCAAATACAAATTATGCTAAGAGTATCTCCTCTATTAATTATGACAGCGATAAAGTATCAGTTGGGAAAATCATTCAATCTATCAAAAATACCGGATATGAAGCAAGACCAATTTAGATAGGAGGTGACTACTATGAAGAAATATTCGACTATAGAATTGTTTGGAGCATTTATAGCAGGCGGTGTTTTGATATGGGTACTGTTGACTACCTCTCAGATGAGTGTGCGGATGAATAAGTTTATGGATAACGTTGAAGTTCCAAGTACACAATCGCGTATGGATGTTGACGTTCATTTTATCGAACAAATGATTCCTCACCACGACAGCGCTATTACAATGGCGAGGCTCGCTTTAGAAAAATCAAGCAACGAAGATATAAGAGCACTTTCCAACAATATTATTGTTTCGCAATCAAGAGAGAATGAAATGATGAAAGCTTGGTATAAGGACTGGACTGGACATGATGTTGTGCAAAGCAGCATGGGAATGATGGGTCGAGGCGGCATGATGAGCGGCGATACCGATATGCAAAGGCTCGAAAATGCAACTGATTTTGATAAGGAATTTTTAATTGAAATGATTCCACATCACCAGATGGCTGTTATGATGGCTAACATGTTAGAGGTTGGAACACAGAGAAGCGAAATGAAAAAACTTGCGAAAGACATAATTACGGCTCAAACAAGTGAAATAGAACTGATGGGCAAGTGGCTGTCTGAGTGGGGTCAATAACTTGGGTGATATAATATTGGCATGAGTAGTCAAATTAGTAAAAAGGTTAGTGAGTTTTTTTCAAAATATAAAGAGCAGAAGTACAAGAAAGGTGAATTATTGGTGAGAGCAGACGATAGTCCTTCTGGAATTTTTTACATCAAAGAGGGGATGGTAAAGGAATACGCAATTTCAAAAAAAGGGGATGAGTTGGTGCTGAATGTATTTAGGCCTCAGACTTTTTTCCCAATGTCTTGGGCAATAAATAATAGTCAAAATGACTACTTTTTCGAGGCCGTTACGAGTCTTACTGTGAATCGGGCTCCAAAAGAGGAGGTTATCGAATTTATAAAAGCTAATCCTGATGTTATGTATGATCTTTTGAGCCGTGTTTACAACGGTACTGATGGAATGATGACACGAATAACATACCTCATGGCAGGTAATGCTCATGGAAGACTTATTACAGAGCTTCTTATTCAAGCAAAACGTTTTGGAAAAACAGTTAAAGAATCTACTGAGATGAATATTACAGAGAAGGAATTGGCATCTCAATCAGGAATGACTCGTGAAACGGTAAGTCGTGAAATGAGGGTGTTAAAAAACAAAAAATTAGTAAGCTTTATTAAAAATAATCTTGTTATTCACAATCTGAAGCAGCTAGAGCAGGAATTAGTTGAAGGGGTCTAGTGTGTTGATTTAGTGATAATTTCTTTTGTTGAGATAATTCGGTTTCTCTTATCATCTGCGTTTGGAAGTCCGGTTGGGAGTAAATATCCTTGCCAGTTTCCTTCTCCCACAAAAAGTTCTAAATGAACCAAATCGGTTAACTTCGGCTCATCTTTCACTTGATATATTCGGTATTTTCCCGAAGACAATACGTGAAAAGGCATGAATATTTTTTCAGTATTAACTAAAATTTCCCCAATGCCGCCTGCGCTTACCCAGGCATACGAATCTTTCTGCCCAAGTGTGAGAATTTTAGTTAAATTACGTGTTTCGATTAATTTGTATAACCCTTCACCAATAAGTTGAATCATAACTTAACAATAAGTATTTAGTGTTGAATATTCATTGATTTGAATCACATTGATATAATGATTGACATCATAGCTAGTGAATATAGTAAACTGGAAAATGGATAAAGATAATGTGACTTATGGAAGATAAATCAAAATATTACGTTCTTTGGTTTGACGAAATAAATAAAGACGATATACCTCTTGTTGGGGGCAAAAATGCTAATTTGGGCGAGATGTTTCAGAATCTATCCCACACAACGAGTGAAATATTTCCCGGTGAAAAAATTCAAGTCCCCTATGGATTTGCGATAACTGCATATTCATATAGATATTTTATTGAGAAGAACAATTTAGATACAAAAATTCATGAAGCGCTTGAAGGCCTTAATACAAGTGATATTAAATCTTTGGAAGAAGCAGGCAGAAAAGTTAGAGATCTTATCACTTCAGCTCCCTTTCCTGAGGAATTAACATCTGCTATTTATGGTGCGTACCACGAGTTAAGCAACAAACTTAACTTGGAAGGGGATGCTGATGTGGCGGTTAGGTCATCAGCAACTGCAGAGGACTTGCCGGATGCATCATTTGCCGGACAACAAGAGTCATACCTTAACATACGAGGAGAGCACGATTTACTTGAGGCAGTAAAAAAAGCATTCGCTTCTCTGTTCACAAATCGCGCTATTTCATACAGGGTTGATCAGCATTTCGACCATTTCAAAGTTGCATTATCAGTTTCGGTTCAGAAAATGGCACGGTCTGACAGGGGTGCAAGCGGTGTTATGTTTACGCTCGACTCTGATAGTGGTTTTAAGGATGTGATACTTATTAATGCAGCATGGGGACTTGGAGAGTATGTTGTGAAGGGTATTGTAACACCTGATGAGTTTGTTGTATTCAAGCCCACACTTAGAAAGGGCTTTCGTTCAATTATAAGTAAAAAGCTTGGAAGTAAGGAGAAAAAATTAATTTATTCAACAGAGGGGTCGGTACCTACAAAAGATGTTCAGGTTGCACCAAATGAAAGGAGCATGTTTGTTCTTTCTGAAGAGCATATTTTAAAACTTGCTCGATGGGGAATGATGATAGAAGATCACTATCAAAAACCAATGGATATCGAATGGGCATTTGATGGTGTAGATAACGAACTCTATATTGTTCAGGCGAGACCTGAGACTGTGCAAGCTAAGAAGAGCACGACGGTTCTTGAAGACTATATATTAGAAGAAAAAGGAAAAGTACTTACGCACGGTGCTTCAGTTGGAAGAAAAATTGGTCAAGGGAAAGTGCATTATATTAAAGACCCAAGTCAGCTTTCCGAATTTCAGCCGGGGGAAGTGTTGGTCGCGGAAATAACAGATCCTGATTGGGAACCAATTATGAAAATTGCTAGCGCAATAGTTACAAATTCAGGTGGAAGAACCAGTCATGCGGCAATTGTTAGTCGCGAATTGGGAATTCCTGCAATTGTGGGATGCGGTAATGCCACAACTGCATTGCCAAATGGGAATGAGGTTACAGTATCCTGTTCTGATGGTGAAGTCGGAAATGTTTATGAAGGACTATTAAAGTTTCGGGTTGACACTACAGATCTTACCAATTTTGAACTTCCAAAAACTGAAATAAAAATGATAGTTGCAAGTCCTGATTTGGTATTTAATTATGCTTTCATTCCAAATATGGGGGTTGGTCTTGCCCGTGAGGAATTTATTATTTCAAATTTTATAAAAATTCATCCGAATGCATTGCTTAATTATGATGCGTTAGAAAATCAGGATGTCAAAAATCAGATAGACGCCATTACTGTGGGGTACGACAATAAAGTTAACTATTATATAGATAAGCTTGCTTATGGAATTGCGCTTATTGCAGCAGCCTTCTATCCGCATGAAGTGTTATTACGATTTAGTGATTTTAAGTCAAATGAATACGCAAATCTCATTGGAGGCAAAGATTACGAGCCTCATGAAGAAAACCCAATGATAGGGTGGCGTGGTGCTAGTCGTTACACCGACCCACAATTTGCAAATGCATTTGCGCTTGAATGTGAAGCAATCAAGAAGGTGAGAAATGAATTTGGGCTTTACAATCTCCAAGTTATGATTCCTTTCTGCAGAACTCCGGAGGAGGGTGCAAAAGTGCTTGAGGAAATGACTAGCAACGGACTTGTTCATGATAAAGCAAAGAACATGGTTAATACAGAAAAGATGGATGAGAATTTACATGTATGGGTTATGGCTGAAATTCCTTCAAATATTCTCCTCGTTGAGGAATTCGCGAAAATATTTGACGGTTTTTCAATCGGTTCCAATGATCTCACCCAGCTTACATTGGGGCTTGATAGAGATTCAAAGCTCATAGCCCACATTGGAAATGAAAATAGTCCAGCGGTTCATATTTTGATTTCAACTCTCATTCAGAAAGCTCACGCAGCAGGGCTAAAAGTTGGAATTTGTGGACAAGGTCCCTCAGATTTTCCAGATCTTGCAGAATTTTTAGTCAGGGAGGGAATAGATTCTATTTCTCTTAATCCTGATACAGTTCTCAAAACAGCTATTAAAGTTAAAGAAGTCGAACAAAGTCTTGGCCACTAGCTTCTTGATTTGCATCACCTTATTCCCATGATTGATATCAATGCTCTTTGCAAATGCAAGGTGTACTATTGAATTTGAAATAACGTTATGCCGAGGAGGTGAAAAAAGTATGTTTGCAGAAGATATAATAAAACTAACGAAAGACAATACTAATTATAGGAAAGTGCTTCATACAGGTGTAAACAGCCAACTTGTAGCGATGAGTATTTTGGAAGGACAGGATATTGGGGAAGAGGTTCATCCAATCGTTGATGCTCAAAAAGCAGAAAGCTAAATGTATAAGTCACTTGCGTTTTTGTTGAGTAGGTAACTACAATAAGTAAAGATATGACGAGTCTTGAATACAAGGAAAAAATGTTGGGGGTGGTGCATGTTGATAAGGAGAAGAAAATTATTGTTTCTCACGTTACTATTAGGCAAAGTATTTTCTTTCTCCATTTGAGACTAGTTGCAATTGAAATAATTGCAGCTATCGGTCTGATTGTTTTTTTGAGTTTGGTTTTGGAGCCTTCCGTAAAAGAGCGATTGGGAGACAATAGTATTCTTTTCAACATTCCCTTTTTTTTAATGCTTGTAACAGTAAAACTTACTGTTATGATTTGCGTCATTATTCAATGGCTCAACGAATATTATGAAATTACAACGGGAGAGGTGATTTACAAAAAAGGATTTTTCTTCAAAAAGGAAGAGAGACATATTTTTGAACATATAGGTTCTGTTAAATTAGAGCAAGGTATTCTAGGGAGACTATTTAACTTTGGTACTCTTAAGCTTTTTAACTGGACAAAAGAGAAATATGTATATCTCTACCTAATTCACAATCCAATGAAATATCAAAAAATTCTTGAAGAACTGCTTCCTGACGTGGACAAATCAGAACAGGTGTTTCGAAAACATATTTTAGAGCCTGAGAATGATAGTATCTAGCCTCTACAAGTTTGGATAGTCTTTAAGATACAATTATTACATGGAGCAAGTAAATGGATATGGGACAGTTGTGGGTAGCCCTTTAGTTTCACCAGAAATTATCACTATTTATTTTCTTGTTTTCTTTCTCCTCTTAACTGTTCTGTATATTATTTTTCATTACATTAAAAAGCCGCTGCAGCTAAAGCATAAGCTAAAATTAGTTATCCTCATCTCAATTGGACTAAAGGTTGCATTTAGCATAACATTTTTTGCTTTACTTTCTTTTTGGCTGCTGCCTCAACCTCGGGTGGCATCAACAAGTCCAAACATGAAAGAAATATCTAAAAAGGATAGCAGGATAGAGGTGTTTTTTGACAGACCAGTTGATAGAGCTTCACTTCAAAAATTCATCAATCCTGATGTTGCGGGAGTTTGGGTCTTTGAAGACTCGCTCTATTCGACACATTTATATAGGAAAGTGGTTTTTCATCCAACAACAACTTTTGCTCCGGATACAACTTACACGGTAAGTATTCGAAATATTACAAACCTTATTCCACTTACCAACCCTTCTTCATACATTTTTAGTTTTAAGTCTCAGAAGTCACCTCGAGTTGCGAGTGTCACGCCGCAAAAAGGAAGTAAAAAAGTTGAAATAACTATGCCTATCAAAGTGAGCCTTTCCTCGCCAAATGAAGACGTTAGCGAATTTGATTTCAAATTAAATCCGAGTGCG
>CAZKYX010000003.1:0-40590 GCA_964557125.1 uncultured Gammaproteobacteria bacterium | reverse complement strand
GAGATGTTTAAGTTGGCGGTGCCTGCCTATTTGCAGAAATACTCTCTATCTTGTGAAATAGCTGCACTTCAGATGGCGCTTGAGTTTAAGGGTGTAAAGCTTGACGAGGACACAATTATTTCTCAAGTTGGAATAGACAATACTCCAAGAAAAGATGGGATATGGGGTGACCCGCATGCTGCGTTTGTTGGAAATGTTAGTGGAAGGCAAATGATAAATGGGTATGGTGTGTACTGGGAGCCTATTGCTAGAGTTGCAAGAAATTACCGGCAAGCTACAGACTTTCGAGGTTGGGGAATTGGACAACTGACGCATCAAATCGCAAGTAGTAACCCCGTTGTCATCTGGGTTTATAGCACAAATGGTTCACCAGTTAGCTGGAATACGCAAGCAGGTAAATCAATTTTTGGCGTGAGAGGAGAGCATGCAGTTGTAGCCGTCGGGTTTGTCGGAGTAAAGGACAATCCTTCAGCAATTATTGTAAATGATCCACTTATCGGACAAGTTGTGTGGCCAAGGGCATATTTTGACGCAAAATGGAAGACTTTTAGTCAGAGTGGGGTAGTGATATATTAATAGAGCGCGCGAAGAACAGTATGAAATTTATAAAAACCGACAAAGGGTATGTTGTTAGACTCTATAAGTATGAAAGTGTTATAACTTGCCTCACACAGTTTTGTGAAGATGAGAATATCCTGTCTGGTTTTTTTAATGGTTTGGGCGGAGCTTGTGAGGCAGAACTCGGATTTTATTACACAGACCGGAAAGAGTACGAATTTAAAAAATTTGGAGCATGTGAAATCGTGAATTTGATTGGAAACATTTCAATTATTGATAAAAAGCCATTTTTACATGCACACGCTGTTATTGCAGACACCACATTTGCATGTTACGGGGGTCATTTGAAAGAGGCAACGGTGAGTGCAACATGCGAGGTGCTCATTACTCCCTTTCAAACTACTCTTAAACGAGCATTGGACGAGCAAATTGGGCTTAAGCTCCTTACGTGTGAAGCATAGAATGACTTACAAATAGGTTCACTTTAAATCTCAAGTTGTATATAATTAACTCATGCAAGAAAACTTTCTCCTCTCAATAGTTATCCCTTCATACAACGAAATGGGAAACTTGCAAAAAGGAATACTCAATAAAGTACAAACATACCTCGAAAAGCAAAAGTACAGGTATGAAGTTATTGTTGTTGATGATGGTTCTTCTGATGGCAGCATGGAATTTGTTAAGAAATTTTCAAAAGAAAACTCAAAGTTTCGTGTTATTGAAGGTGCTCACAGTGGAAAGGCTGCGGCAGTAACTACTGGAGTTCTGGAGGCAAAAGGCGACTTTGTGCTTTTTACTGATATGGATCAAGCAACACCCATTGAGGAAATAGAAAAACTCTTGCCTTTCTTGGGCAAAGACTTTGATATTGTTATTGGTTCTCGAAAGGGTGTAAGAAAAGGAGCGCCACTGACACGCAAAGTTATGGCTAAGGGAATGATGGTCTCGCGCACTATTCTTGTTGGAATAGGTGAAATTAATGATACTCAGTGTGGATTTAAGCTATTTACGAAAAAGGCTGCACGTGAAATTTTTAACAAGATTAGAAGTGTTCACAATGGTTTTAAAAGCATTCATGGCTCCTCAGTTACAGCTGGGTTTGATATTGAATTACTGTACCTTGCTGATAAGAGGGGTTACAAAATAAAGGAAGTGCCTGTCGAATGGCTCTATGTAGAAACACGAAGGGTGAGTCCCATAAAAGACTCGATTGATGGGTTTTTGGATCTTCTCAGAATTAAAAGAAATATCTTAAGAAAAGTGTATGACTAGGCGCCGCCCAGACGCCGTCCAGAAGGACTCTGTCCGGAGGAGGGCTCTGCCCGGCGGGTTTTAGGTTTTAGGTTGTAGGTTGTAGATAATTCTATTGAATATATAATTATGAAAAGACTGTTCCCCATTTTTTGGATTTGCTGTGCGATTCTTCTATTTCTTTACTCATACACGCAAGTTGATCTCTCACTTACACTTTCAAGAGCTTCTCTAGTGCGCGATATTGAAACAGCCTTTCAATACATTGGATGGTTCCAGAGACCACTGTCAACAGCCTTATATATAGGTTTATTATGTATTCTTTTTGGAGCATATTTGTATACCATAAAGATTATTCAAAAGAAAAAAATATCAAGAAAAGTAGTGTGGGTTACGATACTCTCAGTTACTGGAATTCTTACTTTTTCATACAACGCATTGTCATACGATATTTTCAATTATATATTTGACGCGAAGATATTCACTTTTTATCATCAAAATCCCTATTTGCATAAAGCTCTCGATTTTCCTAGTGACCCAATGCTTTCTTTTATGAGGTGGACCCACAGAGTATATCCATATGGGCCTTTATGGTTGGGTCTTACCATTCCATTTTCATATGCTGGAATGAAAATTTTTATCGTTACGTATTTTTTATTCAAACTATTTATTGCAGGGTGCTTTTTACTTTCTTGCCTGCTTATTGAAAGAATCACAAAACTGCATGATAAAGAGCACTCACTTCTTCCGTTGGTTCTCTTTGCGTTTAATCCCTTGGTGTTAATTGAATGCCTTTCTTCTTCACACAATGATATCGTTATGATTGCATTGTCACTTGCTGGGGTCTACTTTCTATTCATGAATCAACGGATTAACTCGATTATTGCACTTCTTGCCTCAATTCTTGTGAAATTTGCAACAGGACTACTCGTTGTACCATTCATTGTTTACATAGTAAAAAAGAAAAAGACAGACTTTCTTGTTCTTTCTTATCTATCAATGATTGTTGCAATTATTCTTGCATCGTTACGTACGAATTTTCAACCATGGTATTTGTTATATGCCATTCCATTTGCATGCCTATTGTATAAGAGGGGGTATGCTCTTTTTCCTCTTCTCGTCCTTTCAATTACAGGACTCATTTATTACATACCGTTCTTGTATACAGGCAACTGGAATCCTCCCATTCCCCAAATTCTCAACAATCTCATTTTTGGAGGGGTTGCTGTTTCACTTCTTCTTGTTTTAACGGAGCGTTTTATAAGGAAAGGGAGAGAGAATTTGCTATAATTTTAATATGAGTTTTTTCAAAAAGTATTGGGTTTTTGTTGCACTTGGAATCTTAGGTGTTCTCTTTTTTGTTCTTCGATTTTACAATATTCTTTCGCTTCCCATATTTACAGATGAAGCAATATACGTAAGGTGGGCTCAGATTGCCAAGCAAGATTCAAATTGGAGATTTATTTCGCTTACCGATGGGAAGCAGCCTTCATTTATCTGGTTTTCAATAATTGCATTAAAATTCATAAAAGACCCCCTTCTGGCCAGTAGGACCGTTTCTGTTTTTGCCGGCTTTGTAACTTTTATCGGGATGTTTTTCTTGGGAAGAGAGTTATTTAGAAATGCCGCCGTAGGACTTACAGCTGCTTTTCTTTTTGTTCTTTATCCTTTTGCACTTGTCTATGATAGGTTGGCGATATATGATGCAACGGTTGCAATGTTTGCAGTATGGGGACTGTATGTGCTCGTACTTCTAACAAGAAAAGTAAGGCTTGATATAGCTCTTATCGCAGGAATGGTTTTAGGGGGTGCCGTCCTTACGAAAACATCGGGATTTTTATCTATTTATTTGTCTCCTCTTCTTATTTTGCTTTTTGATTTTTCTAAAAAAGATTTGAAAAATCGATTTGTACGTTGGACGTTACTGTTGTTGCTCACCATTATTTTTACCTATATATATTATTCAATTCTAAGACTTTCACCGTTCTTTCATATCATTAGTCAAAAGAACGCAATATTTGTCTATCCGCTTTCGGAGTGGTTTGAGCATCCATTCAGATTTGTCTTTGGAAACCTGAAGGGACTTTTTGATTGGGTCATAACGTATATGACCGTTCCGGTATTTTTACTCTCGCTTGTTTCATTTTTTGTTGATAAAAAATTATTGAGAGAAAAAGTATTTCTCGCACTTTGGTTTTTTGGACCACTACTAAGCCTTGCGTTATTCGGCCGACTTTTGTATCCAAGATTTGTGTATTTCATGACAATACCACTACTGCTTCTTGCTGCGTATTCTCTGTATCACATCACGTTAAGATTTAAGAGAACTTACATAAGAGTTGGAGTTGTTTTGCTTTTTACCATATTAATGGTGCGTGCTGATATTTCAATACTTGCCAACCTATCAAATGCACCTATTCCTGTTATTGACAAGGAACAGTATATAAACGGGTGGCCGGCAGGAGGAGGTATTAAAGAATCAGTGGCTTTTTTTGAAAAGGAAAGTCAGAAAGGGAAAATCTTTGTTGGGACTCAGGGAACATTTGGTCTTATGCCATATGCTTACGAAATATATCTCGATAAAAATCCGAATATAAAAACAATGGGGTTCTGGCCACTTGAACACTCATTGCCAAAAGAATTAGTCGAAGCTGCCAAAACAATGCCAACATATGTCGTTTTCTATCAACCATGCCCTGTATGTGAGGCACCGGGGGTTGCGCCAAAGGAGCTGCCTTTAGAATTAATTTCAACATATAAAAAAGGAAGGAAAGAGATTCACTTTAATATATATAAAGTGATTCCAGAAAGTAATGAGCGTTAACAAAAAAAGAGAGATATTATATTTTTACCTATTCATACTCGGACTTTCAATTCTACCGGCGATACCATTTTTTATTACCTCAAACTTGTTGCATACGCATGATGGACTCGTGCACCTCCCTCGTCTAGCCGCGTTTTACACAGCACTTTCAGACGGACACTTTCCTGTCAGGTGGGCAGGATACCTTAACTACGGATATGGTATGCCTCTGTTTAATTTTATTTACCAGCTTCCTTATTATATCGGTTCGATATTTTTACTTATTGGTGTTGGATTGGTAAATGCTTTTAAATTATCTCTTATGCTGAGTTTTCTGCTGTCTGCAATATTCATGTTTGCCTTTGCAAAGGAGTATTTTAAAGACAGCTACAAGGCGTTATTGGTTACGGCGCTTTACCAATTTACACCATTCCGTATGATAGAACTTTTGGTAAGAGGAAGTTATGGTGAGGTATATACCTATGCACTTTTTCCACTAGTACTATTCAGTCTTACAAAATATTCTGAAAAAAAGAATTCAAAATTTTTTATCCTTACAGCCACTTCAACTGCTTTGCTAATCATCTCGCATAATTCAGTAAGTCTTCTGTTCTTTGGGGCAATCGGTCTTTTTGTGCTGTTTACACAAAAAGGTTTGAAAAATATTGCCCTGTCCCTTTTTGCAATGGGGGTAGGACTTGGGATTGCAGCCTTCTACTGGATACCGGCACTTTTTGAACATAGATACACATACGGCAATCTCTACATGAAAAATCTTTATCTTGATCACTTCGTTCCAGTGTGGAAATTCTTCGCTCCTAATTTTGCTAATTCAAAATCACTCCAAACAGAGGGAATCACAACGTATATTGGTGTATTTCAATCAATAGCGCTCGTTGCAACAGCATGGATATTAATAAGAAAGAAAAAGATTGAAAGTTCAGTTAAGCGAATTCTCTATTATTCACTCGCTGTTTTTATTTTCGCTTTCTTTTTCATGCTTCCTGTCTCTAAACCCATATGGCAAGCTCCCTTTTCAGATTTTCTCAGACAATTTCAATTTCCATGGCGCTTTTTATCCCTCGTAACAGTAGCCACTTCCTTTCTTGCTGTATCAATTCCTGAAGTATCAATAAAACTTCAAAATAAAAGGGTATACATTTTTGTGTGTCTTGCGGCAGTGCTTTGCGTTGCTTTCTATTGGAAAGCGAGTGAAGGATACCAGAGGATTGATGAAAAATATTATTGGAGTTTTCCACTTAACACTACTTATTACGGAGAAACCGATGTTATCTGGTCAGCAGGTCCTGCTAAGGCATACCCAAAAAATAGAGTAGACATCATTGGTGGAAAAGGGATAGTACAAGAGTTTGTACGTACAAACTCTCAACAGGAAATGAAGGTTACAGGCGACAACGATTTACAGTTGGTGAGTCATACACAATACTTCCCTGGATGGAGAGCGTTTGTGGATGGTAGTGAGGTTCCAATTGAATTTCAAGACCCCAATAACAGGGGCGAGCTTACTTTTCATGTGCCCAAGGGTGAGCATATGGTTAACTTGAAATTTGGAGAAAGCAAGATAAGAGTTTTGGCTGATGTTCTTTCAATATTTAGCTTGCTACTTATTTTCCCCATCAGCATTTTAGTGAGAAAAATTTTCAAATGAAAAAAAAGGAACTCATTTTTGTTTTACTAGCTCTTTTTTTTATAACCGCCTTTTTCTTTTACAAAGTTTTTCTCTATGGGCATATTCCCTTCCCAGGCGACTTACTGATTTCAGAGTACTCCCCTTTTAAATACTACTCATATCTTGATTACAATCCCGGATCTTACCCTAATAAAGCACAATACTTTGATGTGATAAGGCAACTGTACCCGTGGAAGATGCTTGCAATAGATATGTGGAAGTCTGGCCAAATTCCATTGTGGAACCCCTATAATTTTGCGGGAAGCCCACTTCTTGCAAACAACCAGTCTGCTGTATTTTATCCTCTGAATCTTTTGTTTTTTGCATTTAAGCCTGTAGTTTCATGGTGTTTATATATTATTCTTCAGCCCTTCCTAGCAAGTTTTTTTACCTATTTATACTTAAGAAGAATTGGGCTTAGGAGTTTTTCTTCACTTTTTGCTTCAGTTGCCTACGGTTTTAGCCTATTTATGAGTGTATTTTTGGAGTACGGAAATTATGGGCACTCAATGATATGGTTGCCCTTCATTTTTTATTGTGTTTACGGATTGCATCACAACAATAAATATTCTGGCGCTCTTCTTTCACTGAGTGTTGCTTGTCTTCTTTTTGCAGGTCATTTACAGATTGCCTTTGCTATTCTTCTTATCTCATGCTTTTATACATTCTATCTCGGTATTACCAATAACCGAGAAAGAATGAGTAGTGTATTAAAGACGGTTCCTTTCTTTATTCTAGGAATAGGGATAGCTTCTGTCCAATTACTGCCAACCATTGAGTTACTGCAAAATTCAGCACGCGTCTCACATGATATCCGTAACATTATGGAGAATTTTCTTATTGCGCCAGCGCAATACATTTTGCTTTTTATTCCTGATTTTTTTGGCAATCCCGCAACGAGAAATTATTTGTTGAAAGACTCTTATCCCGGAAACGCACTTTACATAGGAATGATTCCCATTCTGTTTGCGCTCTTTGCATTTCTGTTTGTCAGAAAAAATCCTACATTAAAATTTTTCGGAATAAGTAGCGTTCTTATACTACTATTCATTACAAAAACTCCTTTTGCTCTATTTTTCTACTCCTTAAAACTTCCAGTGATAGCAACGAGCTCTCCGGGGAACTACGTATTTTTATTAAGCTTTTGTTTTGCAGTTGCAGCAGGAATAGGAATAGAGGAGTGGACGAAGAAATCTACAAAGCAAATCTCTTATGTATTGGGTATTGTTGGTGTCATTTTTCTTACAACCTTTGTGACAAGCAAACTATTACATGTTGAATATATTCAGAAGCAGTACATTTTGTCCTTTGGATTATTTATAGTAGCAGCATTTCTTGTTACAGCTTTTTACAAATTAAAAAAACAAGTTGGGTCGTATGTATTTATTATTTTCTTGTGTGCCGATTTGTTTTACTTTTTTATTAAATTTAATCCGTTTGTTCCTGCAAGCTTTCTGTATCCAAAAACAGAGATTGTTTTAGAACTCAAGAAGTTTGCTCAACACAATAGAATTGCCGGATTTAAAGGCGCTACAATTGAGTCTAACTTTGCCACTGAGTTAAAATTGTTATCTGCAGATGGATACGATCCTTTGTATCCAAGAGCGTATTCTGATTACATTTCTCAAGCCAAAAGTGGAGCACGAGGGAAAAATGATTTTGCGCTGCGTTCTGATGCAGTTCTTCCATTCGAAGACAATATCAGTCTGGCTAATGAAGGTGAACTTTTGCGAGCATTTAACGAGTTGGGAGTGAAATATATCCTGAATCGGGTTGAAAATGGGGCAACAGAGCACACATTTCCACCTGAAGTATTTGACCTAGTGTATAAAAAAGATGGATGGGAAATATTCGAGAACAAAAACTCCTTGCCTCGTGCATACATTCTGAGCCCTGAAAATAAAGTTGTACCAGTTAAGATTGAAGAGTACTCTCCAAACCGTGTTGTAATTGTAGTTCCTGCAGGATTGAAAGGAGAACTCGTATTTTCAGACACATATTTTAACGGGTGGAGAGTCTATGTTGATGAGGAGCAGAGGTTCTTGAATAGAGCTGGCAACGTTTTTAGAGGGGTATCGGTTCTAGAAGGCGATAAAAAGGTGGTCTTTGTGTACAAGCCAGTATCCTTTTCAATTGGTTTGACTATAACTATAATAAGTATAGTAATTACTTTTGGGTTCATATTTTTTACTAAGAAAAATAAG
Organism: uncultured Gammaproteobacteria bacterium; assembly: GCA_964557125.1. Lineage (GTDB taxonomy): Bacteria > Patescibacteriota > Microgenomatia > Levybacterales > GWA1-39-11 > CAZKYX01. The sequence continues at coordinate 32,084 of CAZKYX010000003.1, read as the reverse complement.
CATGAAACGTAATATTGAACGTATCTTATTGTTTGGCATTGTTATTGTTGCGCTCTTTTTGAGATTTTACCAATTAGGGAGCATTCCGAATGGGTTGTATCAAGACGAAACTGCCATTGGATACAACGCATATTCAATTCTCACAACAGGAAAAGATGAATATGGCAGAAAATTCCCATTATATTTTAAGTCTTTTGGGGACTACAAATTACCGGTGTATGTTTATGCTACCGTTGTTCCAATAAAGCTCCTAGGACTTACAGATGCCGCGCCAAGAATACCCTCCGCTGTATTTGGGGTTGCAACGGTGATTCTCCTGTTTTTCTTTACCAGAAAACTTACCGGAAAGTCTGATTTGGCTCTCATGTCAGCATTTATGTTAGCGATAAATCCGTGGCATCTTCATTATTCGCGCGCGACGTTTGAAGTTAGTATTGGATTGTTTTTCTTTCTCGCGGGAAGTATGTTTTTCTTGTATTTGGACAAGCAAAAAAAACTCTTTTTATTGTCTTCAGTTATCTGTTTTGTAATAGCTCTCTATACCTACAATCTGACCCGGTTGCTTGCGCCCTTACTGTTTGGTGCCTTTTGTTTTCTTAACTGGTCAAAACTTAAAACTGTCTCAAAAATTGAAAAAATTTCCGCTATAGCTATTGGTTTTGTTCTACTTGTTCCCTTTTTTCTGACAATATTCTCTTCAGAAGGAGCAGCTTCTGCTCGCGGGACACTCATTACGAGTAGCGGTGTGATTCAAGCTGGAATACTGGAGCACCGAAGTTATTTTGTGATGATGCCAGAGGTAATTACCAAGATATTTCTTAATAAATATATTCTTACACTTTTTGAATATGCGCGTCATATTGCATCATATTTTTCAGCAGACTTCCTTTTTCTCAAGGGTTCGATGCATGGGAATCATGGAATCGGAGTGATGGGCCAGCTCTATCTTTTTGAAATCATAACCATACTAACTGGAATTATAGTTGCATGTAAGCAAAAGAAGGAATGGGTGAAGAGTCTATTTGTATGGGGTAGCATTGTAATACTTACAGTATCACTTACTCGAGAAGCACCACATGCCACTCGAAGCTTCTTTATTCTTCCCGTGCTCGTAATTTTTTCTTCTTACGGAATTCTTAGTATTTTTCATTCGTTCAAAGAGAAGAAATCTATTATTGGAAGGATGCCCTATATCGCACTTTTTATCGGAGCACTCTTTAGTGTCTTTTATTATTTTTCTGCATACTACTATCGTTTTCCAATTACGTATGCAAAAGAGTGGAGGAGTACTGACAAGGAGCTAACACAGCTTATCAATAGTCAGATTTCACAGGTCAATAAAGTAATAGTTGATGATGAGTCGGGTTATATTTATTCATCGTATCTTTATTATTCAAAGTTTTCTCCACAAGAATTTATGGATACTGTAAAAAGAGAGGCAGATGACAATGAGGGATTCTCAAAGGTGTCATCCTTTGGCAAGTTAGAATTTCGAAAGATAGATTGGACGAAAGATTTATTGTTGCCCAATGTTTTTATTGTTACGTCAGCAGCTAACAGGCCAGCGGAAGCAACAGATTTTCAAAAACTGCAATTTCCACAACGTCCAGTCGTGCTTTCCGTAAAGGAGGAGCTTATGATGTTTCCAGTTACTGACGAGTCTTATGTTTTGGTTAAAACGAAGTAATACGATTGTAACAGCACTTCTAACTGGAATTTTTTCAATTCCCGCGGTTTTTTCTTTGCTTAGGCTAGGTTTTTTTAATACCGATGATGCTTCTTGGATGATTATAAGATTTTCTGCTTTTTTTGCGAGTCTTGCTGATGGACAAATACCCGTAAGATTTTTGGAGGGCTTGAATTTTGGATACGGCTATCCCGTTGCCAACTTTTTATACCCTGGTTTTATGTATTTGGCAACGTTATTGCATCTTGTTGGGCTTGGATTTGTGGATAGTATCAAGGTTTTACTTATTCTTTCAATAATTTTGTCTGGAATATTTACCTTTCTTTGGCTTAAGACTCTATTTGATAATCTTTCTGCATTTCTAGGCGCGTTGGTATTTGTCTATACACCTTACCATTTGTACGATGTATATACGCGTGGTTCTGTTGGCGAGGTATTGGCATTTGTATTCTTGCCACTTGCGCTTTTTGGTAGCGAAAAAAGAAATTATATTTTGATATCTTTATCGGTATTTTTTCTCATTATTTCTCACAATTCACTCGCAGTAATTTTTCTTCTTCTATTATTTATGTATTCAATTTTTAGAAAGAGAAACAGAGCATTATCATTGTACGGAATTGGCACAGGAGTCTTGCTTTCTTCGTTCTTTATCATCCCAGCAGTCTTTGAGTTAGGATACACTAACTTTACGAGCACTAAAATTTCAAATCCATTAGAGTACTTTGCAAACCTAGAGCTTGTTGGGGTGATATCTATTTTTGTTCTCTTTGTCTCAGTTTTTCTTTACATCATCTATTATCGAAAATCAGTAAGACTTAGTCCGTACTTAGGATTGTTTGTGTTGTTTGGTTTTGTATCGTTGCTAAGCATTTTTTTGAGCATTTCGTATAGTGAGGTTTTGTGGAAGACTCCAATCAGTACCCTTTTTCAATTTCCTTTTAGAGTGTTGTCTCTGCTTCTTGTGAGTAATGCTTTTCTTGCTGGTTACATATTGTATTTAGTGAGAGGAAAATTAAAAATTGTACTTTTTGGCGTAACATGTATCGTTCTTGTATATTCATCTATCAATTTTCTACAACCCAAGGAATTTAATTCTTATCCTGATGAATATTATTCAACAAATCCAGCAACGACGACAGTCAAAAATGAATATATGCCCATTTGGGTGAAATCGATTCCGAGTGGACAGTATGCAAGCAAAGTCGAGATGCTAAATGGAAGCGCACAGATTGAAAAATTAGTTGAGAAATCGAATAGAATTAGTTTTAATTTAACCGGAAACACATCAAGTATTGTTAGGGTGAATACAATTTATTATCCGGGGTGGAAGGCATATGTAAATAATGATCAAGTAAAAATTTCTTACGATAATCCGCGAGGGGTTATGGAGATACCTGTTAAGAGAAGTGAGGAGCGGGTGTTGTTTGTTTTTCGCGAGACGGCACTACGAACAATTAGCAATAGCGTAACTGTCTTATCGTTTACGTGGTTACTATTTTATTTTCTGAGGCCTGTACTAAAATTCAAATGAAAAAAACATTTTTATATCCAATTATTTTACTCGTTTTGTCTTTTATTGCGCTTGCCCCGTTCTTTCACAAGGGTTTTTTCCCAATGCATGATGATACGCAAGTGGTTAGGGTAAGCGAGATGAAAGATGCACTTGCCGATGGGCAATTTCCGGTTAGGATAGTCGAAAACTTGGGATATGGGTTTGGATATCCTATCTTTAATTTTTACGCTCCGCTTCCTTACTATGCTGGTGGACTTATAAACCTTATTGGATTTGACAGCTTGTTAAGCACAAAAGCAATGTTTGTATTTGGAATATTGCTGTCTGCATTTACTATGTTTTATCTCGTGAGTTCCTTTTATGGGAAAGCCGCTGGGGTTGCGTCTGGAATTGTCTACATGTATTTTCCTTATCATGCCGTAAATATATATGTAAGGGGTGCTGTTGGGGAATTTTTTGCTTATGCTTTTCTACCATTAGTATTCTTGGGAATTTTCAAAATTCTTGCTGGCAAAGAAAAAATTTCCTTTCATAACATATTTCATTGGATTGCACTTTCATCAATTGCGTTCTTTCTTGTAGCAATTTCGCACAATTTAACGTTGTTTATGTTGCTGCTGCTTTTGGCAGTTTTTTTTGTACCAGCACTATTTATCTCAAAACAAAAATTATTATTTACTGCTTGCTTTGCTGCAATAATTATTTTGGGAGTACTTCTTTCCTCTTTTTATACACTTCCTGCATTTGGAGAAATGGGATACACAAATGTTTCTTCTCAAGTTGGAGGAGGAGCCAATTATTCTGAGCACTTTGTTTGTGTTCAGCAGTTGTGGAATAGTCAGTGGGGCTTTGGTGGGTCAACCAAAGATTGCGTGGATGGAATGAGCTTTAAACTCGGAAAGCTGAACATTCTTCTCGTCGTCATTTCAATAGTAGCACTTGTTCTTTTCCTCTGGAAAAAAGGTAAGGATAAGGATGTTTCGTTGCCTTTACTTTCACTTATTCTTCTGGCAGCTTCCATTTTCTTTTTAACAAAAGCTTCTTTATTATTGTGGGACAGTATTCCCTTTATGGGTTATTTGCAGTACCCTTGGAGATTCTTGAATTTTTCCGGTTTTTCGATTGCTATTCTCAGCGGCTTTTTGGTGTTAGCACTTGAGAAGTACAAAAAAAATCTCGGCATGGTAGTAATGATTGGAATTGTCACAGGAAGTTTGCTTATGAATGCAAAGTTGTTTCAACCATCCTTTTTTGTGAACACTGACCCTGCTGTTTATACCGGTCAAGCCAATATCCGTTGGACTACATCAAAAATTTCAGATGAATACTTGCCTAAGGGTTTTATAAAGCCACAACTTCAGCAGGATTTGCCATCAGGCGTTGTTCAAAGCCTGAGCGGGGAGGGCGTTACGACTATCCAGAAAAGAAGCTCTATTAAGCTTGCTGGATCTTTTAAGAACGAAACAGCCGTTATTGTTCTCATACAGAAAGCTTATTACCCAAACTGGAAGGCTACGGTCAACGGAGAAGATGCAAAGCTAACGGCCTCGAGTAGAGGAATGACTTTGCCTCTTCCATCAGGAAGTGGTACGTTTTCAGTTGATTTTAAGCAAACAGCCTTGGAACTGTTGGGAAATTATCTTACAATTCTAGGGATTATTGTGATTGTTGCTGGTATAATATACCGAAGAACAAGGAAGTAGTTATGGATACAAAGTTACCAGAACTTTCAATATTTTTTCCATTTTGGAATGAAGAGAAAAATGTTCGCCAAGTTGTTATGGATGCAATACCCGTGGCAAAAGAAGTGGCGCTCAATTGGGAAATCCTCATTATTGACGATGGTTCAACCGACGGTACCTATGAAGAAGGCAAAAAACTTGCGAGACAATATAAGAACATAAGAGTTATAACACACAATCCAAATAGGGGATACGGAGCAGCACTAAGAGAAGGATTTGAAAACGCCAAGTACAAATTTATTGTTTTTACTGATGGAGATAGACAATTTAATTTTGCCGAAGTTAAGAAATTTGTTGAAGCCATAAGGGGTGTTGATATCGTTATTGGTTATCGAAAAATAAGACAAGATAAGTTAATCCGTCATATTCTCATGTGGATGTTAAAGGTTTGGGACTATATATTCTTTAAATTCTATTTTAAAGATATTGATTGTGGGTTCAAGATGTTTAAAAAAGAAGCTTTAGTTCAAATAATGCCACTGCGTTCTGATGGTGCGATGATAACAACTGAAATTTTGGCTAAGGCGAAGAAAAAGAATTTAAAAATAGCTGAGGTTGATGTAAGCCACTATCCAAGAAAATTTGGGGATCAAAGCGGAGCAAATATCCCTGTAATTGTAAGGGCAGTTCTTGAAAGTTTTATATTGTGGTTTGATATTCACAACAGACGAATTTAACTGGGCGGGATGAGTATATACATATGGATGAATCTGAATTGCACTCAATTGCGACAAAATCAGTAAAGGGAGTATTTGCTTTGGTGTCACGATCATTTCTCTTACAGCTTTTAGGAGTTGGTTCGAGTTTTATTCTTACCATTTTTCTTGATCCTGCTAGTTTTGGAATATTTTTTGTTGTTTCCTCAATTATTGTATTTTTCAACTACTTTCAGGATATTGGGTTGGCCGCATCTCTCATACAAAAAAAAGAAGAGCCAACTGTTAAGGAGCTGCGCACAGTATTCGTTGTGCAACAACTCTTGGTTTTAGCTCTTGTCGTTCCTGCATTGCTCGCTGTGGAACCGATTACTTCATTCTATAACCTTGATTTGGATGGTAGAATTCTTTACATTGCGCTATTGGTTTCATTCTTTCTTTCTTCATTACGAACAGTACCAACTGTTATTTTAGAGAGAAAGCTTGATTACAAAAAGCTTGTTATTCCCCAGATTATTGAAAATTTAGTCTATAACTTTGCACTTATCCTTTTTGCTGTATTGGGTTTTAAAGTTGAAACATTTACTATCGCTGTACTCGCAAGAAGTGTTATTGGGCTCATTGCTACATATATTGTTCAACCGTGGCCAATTGGGATTGCTTTTGATAGGCATTCATTAAAAAAACTTGTTAGTTTTGGAATACCATTCCAAACAAATAGTATATTAGCCCTCTTTAAGGATGACTTTAGAACTATTTATATGGGTAAGGTTTTACCAATTCAGGAGCTTGGGTATATAGGATTTGCTGAGAAGCTTGCCAATTTACCCTTAAGACTTGTAATGGATAATGTGATTAAAGTCACTTTTCCTTCTTTCAGTAGACTTCAAGAAGACAAGAGTGCATTAAAGTTAGCCATCGAAAAGTCATTATTTCTTATTTCGTTTGCTATCTTTCCGGTTGCCGTTGGAATAGTAAGTTACTCACCTTCGCTCATTGAATTTATACCGAAGTATCAAAAGTGGGAACCAGCGTTGTTGTCTATTCTCTTTTTCTCATTTGGAACAGTTCTTTCTTCGATATCAACACCGTTAACCAACTTTTTGAACGCTATTGGTAAAGTTAAAGTTACGCTCTATTTTATGGTATTCTGGACAATCGCGATTTGGATCCTCACGATTCCACTACTACAAATGTACGGTTATAACGGTGCAGCAATGGCTTCATTCTTGGTATCGTTAAGTTCTGTTTTTGTGTTCTGGGTAGCAAAGAAGTATGTCCAGTTTGGTGTAATGAGCTCAATTTATAAACAATTCATAGCAGCACTTATAATGTTTGTTTTTGCATATGTTACACGAGAATATATAACCTCACTCGTACATATGATTGTGTTGTCTTTCTTATCTCTCGCAGTATATATCAGTGTAGTATTTCTTATCGCCCGAAAGGAGTTGCTTAAAACCTCAAAATTTGTCTTGAGCTCTATTCGTAAGTAAGTAAAATTTGCTACACTATTGGTATGAAGATAAGCGTTGTCATTTCTGCCTTCAATGAAGAAAAAAAGATTGAAGCCTGTCTTGAATCAGTAAAAAAAATAGCTGATGAAATTATACTTATAGATAACTCGTCAACTGACAAAACACCCATAATAGCAAGAAAATTTACGGATAAAGTTTTTATTCGTGAGAATAACACGATGTTAAATGTGAATAAGAACTTTGGTTTTCAAAAAGCAGCGAACGAATGGATTTTATCATTAGATGCTGACGAAAGAGTAACTCCCGAACTAGCCGACGAAATTTTGTCCGTAATCAGTAATCAGAAATCTGAAATCAGTGGCTACTACATACCTAGGAAAAACATTATATTTGGAAAATGGATAAAAAATACAGGCTGGTACCCTGATTATCAGCTAAGACTTTTCAAAAAATCAGCAGGCAGGTTTGAAGAAAAGCAGGTTCATGAGATGCTAAGCATTGATGGTAGTACTGAAAAGCTAACTCAAAACATGGAGCACCTTAATTATGAGAGTATAAGCCAGTTTTTAGAGAAAATGGTTCGGGTCTATACTGTTTCTGAAGCTGACAATCTTATTTCGTCAGGCTACAAGTTAAACCTATCTGATATTGTGTCAAAACCACTTTCAGAGTTTATGAAACGGTACTTCTTTGAGAAAGGATACAAGGATTCCTTTCATGGACTGGCTCTTTCTTTACTTATGGCATTTTATCATTTAGTTGTATTTTTAAGAGTGTGGGAGCAAAACGGATATCCCGAAACTGATAATTCGCTAAAGATAGTACAAGAGGGTAGCAAGAAAATGAAACGAGAGTATCGGCATTGGCTTTACCAATCAAAAATAGATGAAACTTCAAATGTCTTTAAAAAAAATACGTTAAGAATTAAAAGAAAGACGTCTTCTTTGTTTTAGGTATCCCATGCAAAAAGTATTGATATCAATTCTTCATTATAAAAACCAAGAAGCAACTCTTAAGTGTCTTGATTCGCTAGAAAAGTCAGAGAAGAGTGGTTTGTTTATTGAGCTATTGTTAATTGATAATAATTCCCCGGAAAAATTGAAAGTAGATGGAAGTAATTTCCCAAGTCTTAGAATCCGTACGTTGTATTTGGAAAAAAACTTGGGATTTGCAGGAGGACATAATCTTGCTTTTGACTATCTGTTGAATAACGATTTTGATTTTCTTCTTCTTTTGAATAACGATGCTGTGGTAGAAAAGGATGCGATAATAGAATTGGTTGAAGCGAGTAAGAGACACAGTAGGGTTGGAATAACAGTTCCAAAAATATACTTTACAAAAAATCATGAATTTCATAAAGCGAGATACAAACCGGAAGAATTGGGTAGGGTAATATGGTATGCAGGCGGAAAAACTGATTGGAAGAATATTGTTAGTTTTCATATTGGCGTTGACGAGGTTGATAACGGCCAGTTTGATGAAGAGAGGGCAACCGAATTTGCGACCGGAGCGTGTATGCTAATTTCCCGAAAGGCTGTCGAAGAGGTAGGGGACTTTGATGAAAAGTTTTTCTTGTATTACGAGGATGGAGACTTGAATATGCGAATGAAAAAGCATGGTTATTCAATACTGTACGCGCCCAAGGCAGTTGCTTGGCATAATAATGCAGGGTCTTCAGGTTCTGGTTCAGAACTTCAGGATTATTATATTTCCAGAAACAGAATGTTATTTGGGATGCGTTATGCACCACTTAGGGCAAGGGTTTCACTCATTCGCGAAAGTCTTACTCTGTTAAAATCTGGACGAAAATGGCAAAAGAGAGGAATTGCCGATTTCTATCTAAAGAAATTTGGAAAAGGGAGCTTTGCACTATGAAAATACTGACAAGACACTGGGGAGTGTTGGTTGTGCTTTTTATTTCACTTCTTCCACTCATTGATCTTCTCCATCCGGGATTGCCTCTCACTCACGATGGAAAAGATCACGTAGCACGAATTGCAAATTTTTATCAAGCATTATCAGAAGGAGTTATCTTTCCTCGTTGGGGAGCAAATCTTAATTGGGGATATGGGCATCCGGTTTTGATGTTTTTGTATCCTTTGTCTTCATATATAGCATCAGCATTTCATCTAATTGGTTTTAGTCTTACGGATTCTGTAAAACTCGTTTTTGCGACAGGCTTTGTTGCAAGCGGACTTACGATGTTTTTTTGGGCGAGAAATCAGTGGGATAATTATGTAGGCGTTGCTGCCGCAGCCCTATACATGTATGCTCCGTACCGTTTTGTTGACCTTTATGTCAGAGGCGCAATTGGCGAGCATATGGCTTTTATATTTCCACCACTTATTCTTTACTTTACACTCGAATTTTTTAAGTCAAAAAGTGCCCGAACTGACTATTTTTACTTTTCTTTAGTTGCGCTTTCAACAGCTCTTTTGATTCTCGCTCATAACGCTATTAGCATTATGTTTTTTCCTGTTATTTGTGCATATATTTGTATTCTTTCCTATACACGAAAGCGTGTTAGAAAATTAATACTGTCTTTCGGTGGACTATTTATTGGTTTTCTTTTGTCTTCATTTTTTGTTTTGCCTGCATTTATTGAGGGAAAATATACTCTACGGGATATTGTCGTGGGGGACGAGTACAAAACAAGGTTTATCGATCCCTTAAAGCTATTTTTTAGTCCATGGAACTATGGAATTACGGGTCAATTTTCTATCCAATTGGGGTTTGTTCAGTTGGTTGGTTTGATTATGTTTCCTTTTACATTGACAAGACTGTTCAAAAGTAAGAAAAAAGAAAACGCTCTTCTACTGATGGTCTTTCTTGTGTTTTTTATTCTTTCTCTGTTTGTGATGCTGCCTCATTCACAATTTTTGTATGACATCGTTACAACTCTAAAAAAATTTCAATTTCCTTGGAGATTTTTATGCTTATGTGTTTTTACCTTAGCACTGGTTGCTGCAATGAATCTTATTCCACTTAAAGAAAAAGGCAAGAAGATTGCACTCTTTGTTGGTATTGTTCTTCTTATTATTTTTTCTAAAGATATGTTTAAGGCGAATGGGTATTTAGATAGGCCTGATTCTTTCTACAATGCTATTTATGAAGGAACAACTGACACAGGAGAGAGTGCTCCTATATGGTCAGTTAGGTTTATGGAGAAAAAAGCAGCAGCTCCAATCGAAGTGATAGAAGGTGTAGCTTACGTTAAGAAATTAGAGAGAAGAACAAATTATCATACCTATGAAGTGAATGTAGAAAGTGACGTTGCAAGAATTCGAGAAAATACGCTCTATTTTCCGGGATGGTTTGTTAAAACAGCCAGTGGTAATCAGCAAATTCAGTTTCAAGACCCTGCAAATAGAGGTCTTTTAACTTTTAACCTTGATAAAGGTTCGCATGTGGTAAACGTTGTTTTTAAAGAAACAAAATTGCGAAAATTGTCTGACACAATATCCTTGATTTCAGCTTTGGCGTTACTCCTTGGTGGGTTGTACGTCTTTAAATTCAAGCATGATAAAAAATAAAAAACCCCATACTTCTTCCTACGTAAAGCTAGCAATTTTTACCCTTGTTTGCACAGCTATTTTTTTCCATTTTTTCTCCTTACTTTTTCAAAACAGAACAAAATTCTTTGAGCCACACTACGATAAAGAGTACGTGGTATTAAAAAATGCTTACTATGCTTCACAATATGCGAAGAAAAATTCTCAAGCAATAATTACTGACGAAGTTTTTGAGTCATTTGCAGGTGGGGCATTTCTAAAAGGAATGAATCCAATTCATATCGTACACGACCATCCACCATTGGGGCGCTACATTATCAGCCTATCAATACTACTGTTTAATAATGCAAGCACGGTAATACCTATTCTGCTTATTTTCTCATTCCTAGGAATTTTTCTTGTTGGTAAATTGATACTTAAGAATGTGTGGCTATCGCTTGTACCTGTCGCTATTTTTGCCAATGAACCGCTTCTTTTAGGTAAATTATTATATTCACCACTTCCAGAGCCAATACAGTTGCCTTTTATTATTTTTGCCATATATTTTTTTCTTTTGGCTGCGAAGAGTAAAAGAAAGTTGATGCTTTATGTAGCTGTTTCAATTTTGTTAGGAATAGTCATTAGTACGAGGTTTATCGTTACTGGTGCTGTGTTGTTGTTTTCAATGGGGTTTTATTTACTTTTTATACAAAAAAGCATGAAGGACATTATTTCTTTTTGTACCACCTTGCCATTAGCAGTGATTGTTTTACTGCTTACGTACACGAGGACAATGATGGATGGATATTCAGTCTTGCAGATATTTGGTGTTCAAAAATACATTCTTGTCTATCATAAATCTGCATTCATTCATCCATTTTCGTTTTGGCCTCTTATCATGTTGAATAGATGGTATACGTGGTGGGGAAATCAGGTGGTTCTTTCTGACCCGCAATGGGTAGTAATCTGGCCATTTTCTCTTATTGCAAGCGGTTTCGTCTTTTTACTTACGGCAGTTAAAAAAATCTCAATTCCTGATGAAGCAAAGTTTTTACTTATCTGGATAATTTTTTACTCACTTATGTTGTCAGCTGGTTATACTTCCACGAGGTATTTCATGCCCATTCTACCTTTTCTTTATATAATACTTATACTGGGATTGTTAAAAGTTTTTATAAGGTATGGAATTATTAAGGAAAAATAAAATTCTTTTCATAATAGTTATTGTTTGGGTGCTTTTTGCTTACCCTTATCTTTTTTCTGGAAAAACTCCTTATCCTTCTGACTATCAGGCTAGCTTTTTCCCTCCTTGGGCACAATATCCAGAGCTTGCAGGTCCTGTAAAGAATAACGCACAGCCGGATATTGTCGGACAAATATATCCATGGAGACATTTTGTAATTGAAGAGCTAAAAGCGGGACAAATACCATTTTGGAATCCATACAGCTTTGCAGGTACTCCGCACTTGGCTAATTATCAATCAGCCGTATTATTCCCACTCAATATATTATTTTTTCTTCCAATAAAATTTATCGATGTATGGGGATTTTTGGTGGTTGCTCAACCTCTTCTTGCAGGGATTTTTATGTATGGACTTATGAGAAGGATGAAGGTTTCCAGTTTTGGAAGTATCTTGTCTTCTTTGTCGTTTATGTTTTGTGGATTTATCGTTACGTGGATGGGGTATGCAACTCTTGGATATGCAATTCTTCCATTGCCCCTAGCACTTTTTGCTATCGAAAGTTTTGTTAGTAAGCAAAAACGAAAGTATCTATTCTTGTTGTCTTTTTCAGTTGCGTTCTCTTTCTTCAGTGGACATTTTCAGACAAGCATATATTTTGCACTTGCTGTGTTTTCTTTTCTTCTTTTCCATATATCGGTCTCAAAAAGTAAAAAATTATATGTAAAAAGTTTGCTCTTTTACCTCGGGGGAATATTGTTGGCTATGCCACAAATTCTGCCTTCGATGGAGTTTTATATGCATACCGTAAGAAGTGTATTGTTTCAAAAAATGGAGGCCATTCCTTGGGCATATCTCCCAACGTTGATTGCTCCAGATTACTACGGTAATCCAGTAACCAGAAATGATTGGTTTGGACATTACGCAGAATGGAATGGGTATGCAGGTGCCATTGGTCTAAGTATGTTATTTTTCGTAGTATTTCTCAGAAAAAATATTAAGGTTGTATACTTTTCCATACTTGGAGTCCTCGCATTGTTGCTCGCATATGATACCCCATTAGTATCTCTTCTCGTTGCTCTAAAAATTCCAGTTCTTTCGACAAGTTCTGCAAGTCGAATTATTGTCTTGTTCAGTTTTTCATTAGCAGTGCTTGCAGGATTTAGTGCTGACTACTTTATAGAATTACTCACAAAACGCAAACGAATCATTTTTGTTTGGGCTGGAATTACTATGTCAGTCCTCATAATTCTAGGAGTTGCAGCTTTTGGAAATGTATTGCCAATTGATAAGGCGCTTGTCGCAAAGAAAAATCTTATTTTACCATTCGGTATTCTAACACTGTTATCACTTCTTGCACTTTTAGCATGGAGCATTAAATTTAAGAAATCTATGCAGATAGTTATGGGAGTTATCGTTTTATTAAGTATTGGTGAAATGTACAGATTTGCTCATAAATGGCAGTCATTCTCTTCAAAGGAGTTGGTCTACAAGTCAGTACCCGTTACTAGTTTTTACAAGAAAATAAATAATTTTGACCGCGCGATTGGATTATCTGGCGGAGAAGACAGCGTCTATTACAATGTTTCTGTCCTGAGCGGATATGACCCCCTTTATAAGGCAGAGTATGGAAAATTTATTCAGTACGTTGCAACCGGAGAGCAAAAAGAAGGCTTCAGATCGGTTGTTAATTTTCCCTTAAAGGGAAAATATACACCTGAGACTATAAATTTTTTGGGAGCAAAATATATTGTTCATAAATTCTCTGATGGAAATTTTGCTTGGGCCTTTCCGTTTGAGGCATATCCCCCAGAGCAGTTCACGAAATTGTACGACGACGGTAGTTATAGGGTGTTTGAAAATAACACAAGTTTTCCAAGGGCTTTTACAGTTTCTGATGTCAGGATAGTAAAAGATAATGAAAAACTTTTGCAATTGATGTTTGAAAACAACTTAAAGAATATGGCTTTTGTTCAAGAAGATGTGGGTGTCACAAGCCATGCATCAACTGGAAGTGCTCAGATAGTCGAATATGAATCAAGTAGAGTAAGAATTAAAACTATGACAAGTCAATCAGAACTCCTTGTACTAACTGATAATTTTTATCCAGGATGGAAAGCGACTGTGAATGGGAAGAGTGCAAAAATTGTAAAGACTGATTATTCATTTAGGGGAGTTGTCGTGCCAGCTGGTGAAAGTGAAGTTGTATTTTCATATATTCCAAAGTCATTTATTTGGGGTCTTGTCCTAGCTCTTTTTGGGCTGCTAGGTATTGTGTTAGTTGCAGGTATAATAAGAAAAAAGCATGAAAAATAATCTCACCATAGTCATAATTTCAAAAAACGAAAGCGAAGTTATCGCAAACGCTTTAAAAAGTACTCAAGGATTTGCTGATGAGGTTATTGTTATCGATTCCTTATCAATTGACAACACCGTTGCTATTGCAGAGAAATTTGGAGCAATTGTAAAAAAACATGCGTTTAAGGACTTTGCAGAGCAAAGAAGCATCGCCCTTTCCTATATAAAAACAAAATGGGTGTTTTACATGGATGCTGATGAAGAGTTGACTGAGGGATTTAAAAAGGAAGTAGAGCACATTCTCAAAAATCGAGAAGAAAACTCAACAATTGGCGGATACTTTATCAATAGAAAAACGTACTATTACGGTCATGATTGGCACATGACAGACAGTGTTCAGAGGCTTTTTGTTACACAAAATTTAATTGGGTGGTACGGAAAAGTACATGAAACACCAAAAATTACAGGCGAATTCGGTCATATTCTCTCTCCTGTTTTGCACTTTACTCATAGAAATTTGAGCCAAATGCTGCAAAAAACAAATGAGTGGTCCGAATACGAAGCAAAATTGCGCTTTCAAGTGCAGCATCCAAAGATGGAGGCATGGAGATTTTTTAGAGTGATGGGAAGCGAATTTTTACGCTCTTATGTAAAGGATAAGGGGTACAAGAATGGAACTTATGGGCTTATCGAAGCCATATATCAGGCTTTTTCAATATTTATAACGTATGCGAAGTTGTGGGAAATGCAGAACAAGCAAGCAAAAAAGTAGTTATACTTTTTTAACAAACCAAGACTTGAGTTCAGTAACAGTGAGGCGTTTTTTGGCAAACCAGAACATATAAATTATTTCAACAATTCCTACATCATTTAAAGGCATCAGTACAAAAAGTGCCAGAAACCAATTTCTTTGCTTTGAATTTGAGGCTCTCCATAAAGCAGCACCTTTCCAAAATAGCTGCCAGATTGCTAGAAGAAGTAAGATAACAATTAAAACAGGGGAGGGTGGGTTATTTCCGAATACATTTTGCATGGTGAAGCTACTGTAGCACAGCGAGCTTGCTAATTCAATCCTCGCAAGCTGCTTGCCTCGCATACGTAGTAGTTGATAGAATGAGACAAGTAGTTACGCACATGAAAATCGGCATATATTCACCCTATCTAGATACACTAACAGGCGGAGAATTATACATTCTTACTGCTGCTGCGTGCCTTTCAAAAAATAATGACGTGGAAATTTTTTGGGATGATAAAGATATTCTAAAAAAAGCATCGCTGAAGTTTTCTCTTGCACTCGACAACATAACTGTAAGGCCAAATATATTTAACACTAGGGTAACCCTCGCAAAAAGATTACTTAAAACGAAAAAGTATGATGCAATTCTTTATTTATCAGATGGAAGTATTCCACTTGTTGCATCAAAAAAATTATATATTCACTTTCAATTTCCAGTTGAATGGGTGAAGCTTTCAATTGGTACGAGATTGAAGATGGGAAGAGTTGATAAATGTATATGTAACTCTCACTACACAAAAAGATATATAGACGCAAAGTTTCATGTAAAGAGCTTTGTGCTTTACCCACCGGCAAACCTTTGTGAGAACGAGCGCGAAGAAAAGGAGAATCTCATTCTGACTGTTGGAAGATTTAGTCTGATGGAGGATGGAACCGATTTTAAGAAAATTGGAATAATGGGAAAAGCTTTTAAAGAATTTCAGAAAAAAAGATTGAAAGACTGGAAAATGGTAATTGCAACAAGCGTGAGAGATGAGCAGGAGAAAGAGTTTGAGGAATTCAGGGAGTCACTAAAAAGTGTGCATATAGAAATACACAAAAATCCGTCATACAGACAGCTACGAAATCTTTATGCAAAGTCAAAGATATACTGGCATGGTGCCGGTTTTGGAGATGATCTTCTCAAACATCCGGAACGGGCTGAGCACTTCGGTATTACAACGATTGAGGCAATGTCATTTGGATGCATTCCGATTGTAATAAATGCAGGAGGTCAAAAAGAGATTATTGATAATCGGGTAAATGGATTTCTTTGGAATACTATTCCTGAACTTGTTGATATTACTCACAAAGTTGCAAGAAACAAAGAGTTATTCGAAGATATTTCGAAAGAAAGTATTGCTTCGTCAAAGCAATTTAGCAAAGAGCGTTTTTGTCAGGAATTGGGACAACTCATACGGTAATGAAAAATAGAATAAAGAAGAATATATTTCTGATTGCGCTTGTTGCTTTTTCAATAGCATTTTACTATCAATTTTTTCTCTTCGGTCGTCTTCCTATTCCATCAGACGCCCTCGTTGGCCTGTATCATCCCTATCGTGATTTTTATTCTAAAGAGTATCCGAGAGGATTCCCTTTTAAAAATTTTCTCATCACAGATCCGGTAAGACAGACCTATATTTGGAAGCAGCTTTCAGTATCACAAATGTCTAAAGGTAGCCTGCCGGTATGGAATCCGTATGAAATGGGCGGTAAGCCACTTGTTGCCAATTTTCAATCAAGTGTTTTTTACCCTCTCAATATTGTGCTTTTTCTACTTCCATTTTCGAATGTTTGGGCAGTATTTATACTCCTTCAAACTGTTTTAGGTGGAGTCTTTATGTACATATACCTGAGAGCTCTAAAACTTGATGAGAGAGCGAGCTTTTTGGGTAGTCTAGCATTTTCATTTTCGGGTTTTTTTGTTGCATGGTTGGAGTGGGGAACAATAGCCCAAACCGCACTGTGGTTGCCTCTCATACTTCTGGTAATTGAAAAATTATTTTCGAAAGAAAAGATAACAAGAAAAAATGGATTATTGTTCTCTGGAATCCTTGGTGCTTTATTCTCTGTTTCGCTTTTTGCAGGACACTTGCAAACTTTTTTTTACATGGTTATTCTAGCAACGAGCTATGCAATATTTCTTGGTGTCAGAAGATTCAAGCGCTTGATGTATTTCTTGTTGGGCGGCGTACTTGCAGTCACAGTAACCGTTTTACAGTGGTATCCAACTATTCAGTTCATACAGTTATCGGCAAGAGGAATAGATCAGAACTACAAGACTATAGAGGGTTGGTTTTTTCCATATGTGCATCTTATACAATTTATTGCTCCTGATTTCTTTGGGAATCCATCGACGCTTAATTATTGGGGCACATGGAATTATGGAGAGTTAATTGGATACATTGGCGTGATACCGTTAATATTTGTAATATTCGGATTAATTTCAGGCCTTTCACGTAGGAGTTACTTTTTTCTGGCAGCATTCTTGGTTTCAATACTATTTGCAGGTAAGAATATTATTTCTGAGTTACCTTTTTCTCTTAACATTCCCCTTATTGCGACAGCACAGCCCACCAGACTCCTCTTTATCTCATGTTTTTCCCTAGCAGTGCTTTCTGCATTTGGTTTTAACTCCTTTCTTAACAAGAAAAAAGGGATGGCCAAATCACTAGTGCTAACGCTAGGAATTATAACGCTTGTGTTTGCAGCTCTTTGGATACTAGCTGTTTCTGGTAATATTCAGTTCTTTAAAGATGCTCTGCATGTAAGTACAGCGAAAAGAAACCTTCTATTGCCAAGCGGTTTGTTTGTTGGCGCATCAATACTACTCCTAGTGACCCTAGTTACTAAAAAGAAAGTCATTTTGTATTCGACCATGGTGCTTTTACTCGGAATGACTATTTTTGATTTGTTTCGTGTGTCATATAAGTTTGAAGCGTTTACTTCCCCCAACCATTTATTTCCTGACACCAAGGCGATAACTTTTTTACAGTCCCAAGAAGGTCAATTCCGTATCGCCTCACTGGATAAAAGAATTCTCCCTCCCAACTTTGCAACCTTTTACAGATTACAGAGCGCAGAGGGATACGACCCACTTTACTTAAGGAGTTATGCGGAGTACGTTGCTGCTCTTGAAAGAGGAAAGAGTAATATCACAGAGCCTTTCGGGTTTAATAGAATAATTAGTCCCCAAAATTTCAATTCTCCATTGTTTGACATGCTTAATATCAAATACGTGTTATCTATAAATGCTATTGAGTCCGAAAAATTAAAACTTGTATTTTCAGAGGGTTCAACAAAAATATACGAAAATATGAATGTTTTACCTCGTTTTTATTGTGCTCAAGTAGTTGAATCAGGGACTGGCGGACAAGACATCATAAATAAAATGTATTCAAGCAAAGAGGCGAGTCCTGCTGTTGTGCATATTGGTGATTTTAAGAAATATAATTTAAAAAATGAATATTCAACTGGTGTAGTAAGTATAGAATTGTATTCTGAGAACAA
Source organism: uncultured Gammaproteobacteria bacterium (assembly GCA_964557125.1). Taxonomy (GTDB): domain Bacteria; phylum Patescibacteriota; class Microgenomatia; order Levybacterales; family GWA1-39-11; genus CAZKYX01. Next base: position 13,753 of record CAZKYX010000003.1, on the reverse strand, counting down.
AATTATTTTGCAAAGTAACAATCAAGGCGAATGTTTCTTATTCTTTGGCGACGTTAATTATCCCAATTGGCACGCTTCTATAGATGGAACGAGTCAGCCAATCATCAACACTAATTATATTTTTCGTGGGTTAGTGGTACCTAGCGGAAAGCATTCCATCACGTTTTACGCTAAACTACTCTGATACATATGAAAATTGATATTATTATTCCAAATTTCAACGGCTCCCATCTCATAAAGAGAAATCTTCCTGATGTTATAAAAGCAGTCAAGAATTATCAGCATGTTGCAATCACCATTGTAGACGATTGTTCTGAGGAAGCTGACAAGCGACACTTAAGAGAAGTAATAGATACAATTAATTTCTCGTCAAAAATACCAGTACAGTTGTTGGAGCACGAAAAGAATTTAGGTTTTTCATCAACGGTGAATACAGGTGTCACTTCTTCAAAAGCAGATGTGGTAGTACTCCTCAATTCCGATGTATCACCGACCATTGATTTTCTTGATGATGCACTTATAAAAATTGAGCAAAAGGATGTATTTGGGGTTGGTTGCCTTGAAAAAAGCATTGAAAGAGAAGGTATTGTGCTGAGAGGAAGTGGTCGTGGAATGTGGGCAAGGGGTTTTTTGCTGCATCAAGAGGGAGACGTAAAATCTGAAAGAACCTTTTGGGTGTCCGGAGGAAGTGCTGTATTCAGAAGAGAACTTTATCAGAAAATTGGTGGGATGGATAGGCTCTACAATCCATTTTACTGGGAGGATATAGATTTTTCGTACCGAGCTCAAAAATCAGGATACAAAATATTCTTTGCAAATAAAAGTATTGTTGAGCATAGGCACGAGGAGGGTGCTATTAAGAGTAATTTTAAGAGTGAAGAAATAAAGAGGATTGCATATAGAAATCAATTTATTTTTGTGTGGAAAAATATAACTGATACATCTCTCATAGCAAATCACCTTTTTTGGTTACCAATTCATTTAGGAAGCGCTCTTATTCACGGTAATACATCGTTTATTGTTGCTTTTTTTGTTGCCATATCAATGTTACCTGATATAATTGTCGAGAGGAAAAAACAAAAAAAACTCTATAAGTTTTCAGATAAAAAAATACTTGAGTCTCAATGAATTCATTAAAAAAGTTAAAACTTTCAATTATTATCCCTGCCTATAACGAAGAGAATACGGTGGGTCAAGTGCTCCAAAATCTGGACAAATTAGAATTGCCAACTATTCAGAAAGAAATTCTTGTTATAGATGATGGCTCAAGGGACAAAACTGCCTCAATTGTTAGGAAATTCGAAAAAAAAATGAGTAGCGTAAGGCTTATTCAGCATGTAAAGAATAAGGGAAAGGGTAGTGCAGTGCAGACAGGAATTCGAAATGCAACTGGTGACGTAGTGCTCATACAGGATGCAGATTTGGAATATAATCCTTCGGACATCCCAAAACTACTCAAGCCAATTTTGTCTGGGAAGGTGCGTGTTGTTTATGGCACACGGCTCCGACAAAAAGCCGTGCTGTTTGGTAAAAATAAAACTCCGCTTTTGCTTCATTTCTTCGGCAATAAATTCTTAAGCTTCGCTACAACTGTCTTATATGGAAGAACAATATCTGATATGGAAACAGGGTACAAGGTAATTGAGAGAAGTGCATTAAAGGGAATAAAGCTAAAGGCTCATTCTTTTGATTTTGAACCGGAAATTACGGCAAAATTGCTCAAGCGAAACATTAAGATTGAGGAAATTGACATTCAGGTAAATCCTAGAGGGTACGATGAGGGTAAAAAGATACGACCTGGTAAGGATGGGATAATTGCACTTTGGACGCTTTTAAAATATCGATTTGTGAACTAAACTTATTTATATGCGACTTTCGCTTGTTAGTGTCCTTCTTCCCGCGCTTCTTATTCCTATTGTAATGACGTACAGAATAGGATGGGGGGATACACCTTTCTGGTTGTTTGGACTAATCTTCCTTGGGCTTTTCGCATTTATATTCATCGATGTGATACATGTTAAGGAGAGACATTACTATCCACTCAAGAGTGCGCTTCTTTGGTTTTTGATTCTTGTAACAATTGGTAGCACATTTATTGCTGCAATTGTGGTTAGACACCAAACTGCTCCAATCTATAATATACATGACATAATACTTCAGTTAGAAGCTGCTATCCGATTTTTCTTGCACGGAATTAATCCGTACGCTACCACATATTTTGGTACACCCCTTGAGGCGTGGAATTATTCGCCAACAGAGGTGAATCCAGCGCTCTACTATTTTGTGATGGAACCTTTCTATTTGCTATTTTCAATTCCTTTTTACTTGTTAAGCACAAGAACGATTGGCTATTTTGATGGACGCATGCCGCTTTTGTTTTTGTTTTTGGCACTTCTTTGGATGGTTTCACAATTGATAAAAGATAAAGAAAAGCGAATGCTTGCGGTAGTACTGCTTGCCTTTAACCCAGCAATGTTCTCATACGTATTGGAAGGAAGGTCTGATATGTTTATGTATCCATTTATGTTTGCTTCGTTTTATCTCTTACATAAGAACAAAATAGTATGGAGTGCTGTTCTTCTTGCTCTCGCTTTTGCAGTAAAGCAGTCTGCATGGTTTCTTTTTCCGTTTTATGCAGCGTTTCTCTACTTCAAATACAAAAATGTTAAGAAAACGGCGATTGCCCTGATTCCATTTTTCGTCACTTTTTCAATAATTGTTTTGCCTTTCCTAGCTTGGAATTATTCTGCTTTTTTGGAAAGCACTGTTGGATATTTGTCAGGATCTGTTGCTCACAGTTATCCGATTTCAGGATATGGATTTGGTGTTTTAATGCATCAGTTTGGTTATATCAAAGAGCTAAATGCTTACTACCCATTTATTATTTGGCAATTGGTTGTTTGTGTACCGCTCCTTTTCTATTTTTTGTATCTTTTCAGAAAAAATCCATCTATAAAAATGATGATTATTTTTTATGGTCTGTTTTTGCTTGTGTATTGGTATTTTTCAAGATACTTCAATAATAGTCACATTGGCTTTTTAAGCATGGTTTTTATTACCGGTTACTTCTGGCCAGAGGACAATAAATAAAATGAAGCGATTTTACTTATTACTATTCGGTGTCGTACTTCTAGCTTTTATTTTAAGATTTTATAAATTAGGTAGCCTTCCTCCTTCCTTAACATGGGATGAAGCTGCATGGGGATATAACTCATACGCTATTGGCGGCGATTTAAAGGACGAGTTTGGTCGACTACTGCCATTTACTTACATCGAGTCATTCGGTGACTACAAGCCCCCTCTGTATGCATACGCTTCTATTTTACCTGTTAAGATTTTTGGATTGACAGAGTTTTCAACTAGATTTGCCTCAGCTTTTTTTGGTGTTGCGACGGTCTTAATTACATTTTTTCTAGTACTTCAGATATTCGGGAAAGAAGAAAAGAACCTAGCTCTTTTGTCATCGCTACTATTGGCAATTTCACCATGGCATATTATGTTGTCCAGAGCAGCATTTGAGGCGAATGTATCAACATTCTTTATTGTATTAGGAGTTTGGTTATTTCTTTTCTCAACAAGAAAGGCGCTTCTATTTCCTTTGTCTCTTTTATCATTCTTAGCTTCAATGTACACATTCAATTCAGCACGGATTGTCGTTCCGTTGTTGGTTATTTTCTTGACCGTTCTACTTTGGAGAAAACTTTGGGAAAACAAGAAGGTGGTAATAACCTCTTGTCTAGTTGCTGCCCTTTTTTATCTGCCGCTGTTTCTATTTTTGCAAACGCCGCAAGCAAAATTAAGATTTGCAGAAGTTAATATTTTTAGTGATAGCGCAGTTGTTACAAAGGCTAATGACCAAATCGCAAATGATAATAATGCTTCTTGGTCTAAAATTATTCACAATAGAAGACTTGCCTATGGGGTTTCTTATCTTCATCATTATTTTGACAACCTAACACCAAATTTTTTGTTTTTCCAAGGCGATGGTAATCCAAAATTTTCAACGCAGGACGTTGGTGAACTTTATCTTTGGGAAATACCTTTTCTTGTTGGTGGTGCCCTTTTGCTATTCCGTCGTAAGGAAAAAAACAAATGGATTATTCCTGTTTGGCTGCTAATAGGGATTGTTCCAGCAGCATTTGCAAGAGAAACTCCTCACGCATTGCGAATTGAGGCGACACTACCGACCTTTCAAATTATTACGGCGCTCGGGGTCATGGTTTTTTTCCGATTTGTTGCTAGGACAAAAATCAAACCGTTTCTCAGCAAATCAATCGTAGGCATTTTTATAATTTTTGTTTTTCTGAATTTTAGTTACTTTCTGCACGGGTATCTAAAGCATTATTCGACCGAATTTTCTGGCGAATGGCAGTTTGGATATAAAGAGAGTATTGCATATGTAAGTTCTGTAAAAGAAAACTATAAAACCATTTATGTTACAGAAGAATTTGGGAGACCATATATATATTATTTATTTTACACACAATATCCACCAGCTGAATTTAGAAAAAATGCAGACGTTTTTCGCGAAGTATACGGATTTGTACACATTTTAGGGTATGATAATTTCCGTTTCGTAAAAGATTTCAAAGATGTATACAAAGATCGCGAGAGAACGATGTTTGTCTCTTCTCCGAATGGCATTCCTGAAGGCGCGACTACTTTAAAGAGTTTCTATTTGTTAAATGGTAAAGAAGTGCTTCGGGCATACACACTATGAAAAAACTTATAAAAAGCAAAGTTTTTCTTCTTGTAATTATACTTTGTATTGCGTTTGTTCTAAGGTTTTATAAATTGGGAGCAGTTCCATCAAGTCTTAATTGGGATGAGGTGTCACTTGGTTACAATGCATACTCAATTTTGCAAACTGGAAGGGACGAGTACGGTAAATTTATGCCGCTCGTATTGCAGTCATACGATGATTACAAACCCGCTTTATATGTGTATTTTACTATTCCTTTTGTAGTATTATTTGGTTTAACAGAATTTGCCGTAAGGGCTCCGAGTGCAACTGCTGGAGTACTTGCGGTACTTATTTCTTATCTGTTAGTATTGGAACTTTTCGGAAAACGGAAACTTGAAATATTAGATACACAAATTCCATCGTCAGCTCTAGCGCTTGTAACAACATTTCTATTAAGCATTTCTCCTTGGCACCTTCAATTTAGTAGGATAGCATTCGAGTCAAATGTAGGTTTGACCATAAACTTATTAACATTTCTGCTTTTCCTCAAAGGATTAAAGAAGCCATTCTTCTTGCCTCTGGCATTTGCTCTTGGAGCCGCCAATATTCACATGTACCAAAGCGAAAGAGTATTTACTCCACTTTTACTTGCAGGATTAAGCTTGGTATTTGCAAAGGAAATGCTCCGTCTCAAAAAATGGTTTGTACTATCGGTAGTTATGGCCTTTATTGTATCTCTACCCTTTGTTATCTACATTTTTACAAACCAAAATGCATTGTTAAGAGCGAAAGGGGTAAGTATTTATTCAAGTCAGCAATTGGTAAAAAGAGCATCTGAAAAACTTCTGTTAGACCGCCAGAACAACGATAAAATTGGATTACTGCTTGATAATAGACGAGTGGATTTTGTTAAAGCAACAACGTTTGGGTATGTCTCCCACTTTGATCCTAATTGGCTCTTTATAACGGGGGATATAGCCCGTCATCACGCGCCAGATATGGGATTGCTCTACATTTTTGAGCTCCCATTTTTGCTGTTGGGTATATATATTATGGTTTTCCTAAAGATTCCAGCCAAATATAAGGCTGCATTTTTTGTATATTTCTTCCTCGTACCTGTGCCAGCTTCCATTACAAGTGGGGTGCCACATGCAGTTAGGACATTAAATTTTTTGCCAACATTTCAAGTCTTTACCGCTCTTGGAATTATAGGAGCAGTTTCTCATGTATCAAGAATAAAGAATTATGTATTAAGTATAAAGATTAGTTTGGTTATCGCGATTATTGTTTATTGTTTCTTGAGTATTCTAAATATTGGTTACTATCTCAATCAATATTTTGTGCAACAGAATATTCTTCACTCCCGCGAATGGCTGTATGGATACAAGCAGGCAATTCAGAAAATTAATGACATAGAGGCGGGGTACGATAAAATAATTGTTGAAAATCTTGCACCACTGGATCAGTCTTATATGTTCTTCCTTTTTTACGAAAAAGTTGATCCTAGAAGTTATCAATCTGCTGGTGGAACGAGAACGGGTGGATTTGCCGAAACGCACAGTGGATTTGGAAAGTACACATTTGCCCCGCTCAGTGAGAAGAGAGAAGTGGGAAAAGTACTGCTTGTTGGGAGCACAAAGAATGAAGCAGAATTCAAGCAGATTTTGTACAGAATCAATGCCCCTGATGGACAAACGGTGATACTAATAGGAGAATGAAAAAGTATATAAAAATAACATTATTCTCCTTTTTCACGTTGCTTATTTGTATGGGGGTATTAGTACGCGGCATAGAAGTTCTCAATAAAAATTTCGTCTTCGGATTTGATCATGGACGTGAGTATTTAATGGTAAAAGAGATTGTTGATGGACACCACATGCGCCTTATCGGAACGCCTCTAGGCGCAGGTTCTGCAGGAATTCAAGGTATATTTCATGGGCCCGGTTATTATTATTTCCTCGCAATTCCCTACATTCTTTTTGCAGGGGACCCCTATGGGGGAGTTGTGCTTATGTTTATCTTTGGAATTGCTGCACTTGTGACACTATGTATTCTCCTTTATAGATTGTTTGGGGTTTTCGGCGCGCTGCTTGGAGCTTCTCTTTTGGCATTGTCTCCGCCAATAATAGCTCAGTCCCGTTTTATTTGGAGTCCATATCCGTCAACGGTTTTTATTGCCTTGGCATTTCTTTTCACCTATTTAATAAAGAGAGGAAATAAATACATTTTTCTAGCAGCATTTTTTTCTGCATTCGTGTATAACTTTGAGCTCGCAATAGCAGTTCCTCTTTCAATCACACTTGTTGTATATGCAATTTTAGTATTAAAGTTTCGCGATTTTAGAAAGTATGTAGCGCTGGTATTTGGATTTGTTTTGGCGCTTCTTCCTATGATTCTTTTCGAGGTTCGGCATAACTTCATGGCAGTAAACGGACTGATTACCTATCTAAGCGGAGGGAGTAATGCAAAGGGTCACGATATTGGTTTTTTATCAAATTTATCTGAGCATTTCATGAGCTTTGTATACAATTTCTCTGGTACTTTTCCGCAACAGGGTTTGATTCATCCCATCATACTATTTCTCATAGTTGTGTTTCCCTTTCTCCTTTTCATTAAAAATGAAAAGGAGAAGAAGATAAAGGAGTTCTATCTCTACTTAGCACTTCTGCCTTTCGTTACCTTTTTTGTACTAGCCTTTTTAAGAAACACGGTCTACGAGTACTATCTTTATCACCTAAATATTGTCTATATACTCATCTTGGTTTATGGATTTCTAAAAGCAATTCAGAAAAAACACGCCCTCTTTATTGTTTCTATGAGTTTGGTTCTATCGATTTATGCTTACTATGGTTTGGCGAATAATTACAAAATGTTTGCATATGACATCAAGGATTATGGTGGAGACGCAAAGATAAAAGGGAAAATAGAGGCGATAGATTACATTTATAAAGACGCTGGGAAAACTAAGTTTAATGTTCTTGTATTTTCTCCTCCCATATATACCTATCCATATGATTATATATTTCAGTGGTATGGAAATAGTAAGTATGGTTATATTCCCGGAAATGAAAAGAAGGGAGTACTGTATCTTCTTATCGAGAAAGACTCAGCAAAGCCATGGTCTTACAAGGGATGGCTTGAAACAGTCATAAAAGTTGGTACTGTTGAAAGTGAAAAAACGCTTCCATCAGGGTTTATTGTTCAGAAAAGAGTTGTAAAATAGTATGAAAAAGACAAACAAAACTTTTGTATTTGGGATAGTCAATAAAATTAGCTCAGCATATAAAAAGAATAAAGTTATATTTTTAATTTTCATATGCATATTCGTGCTTCACATATTCTTAAGATTTTGGGATATAGAGGGAAGGAATATTGTTGCAAATGATCAATTAGACAATGCTTGGACCGTAAAAAGTATATTGATTGACCATAAATATCCACTCGTTGGGATGCAGGCAAAGGGCTCAAGTGGATTTTTCATTGGGCCCTACTACTACTACCTAATAACCCCAATATATTTTTTGACCAATCTTGATCCTATCGCTTCTGGAATAATTGCCGGACTTACCAGTATCTTTACCTTCTTCGTTGTTTTTCTTGTTATCAAGGAAATATTTTCATCAAGAGCCGCTTTATTTGGAGTATTTATCTACGTAACAAGTTACCATCTGCTTGCTGCTGACAGAGTGCAGTGGCCGGTTAACTTTATTCTTCCACTTTCTTTTCTCATTCTGCTCTCATATTACAAGATTATTACCAACAAGCCTAAGTACTTTCTACTTGCCTCACTTGCACTGGGATTTTCGCTACACATACATTTTACGTCAATTTTCTATTTTGCACTTTTCGTATTAGCTCTTCCTTTTATACCTAGAACAAAAGAGACATTGAGATACATATTGTATTCTGTTCCTATAATTCTTTTTTTCATAGCACCCATACTCATTTCAACATTTACTAACAATGCAAATACTGGGAAGCACCTCACGAACTATTTGGGTGAAAATTATCATGGTCTCCATTTCAGAAGAGTCATGCAATTATTCAGTGACGCATTTATTCAATTTGAATCAATAGCTCATTTCAAATATCTTAAATATCTTAGTTGGTTAGTACTTCCAGCTTTCGGAATTATTCTTTTTCTTGATAAAAAGCGAAAATCAAGATTTGCACTTATTTATCTATCAGTTATTTGGATTATTGTTCCTTGGATTGCATTCTCAACATATAAAGGTGAAATTAGTAATTATTACTTCAATATGACTGTTCCAATAGTTCTTCTATGTGCTTCATATCTATTGGATAGATTATTTGGAATTGGAAATCGCTTAACTCAACTTAGCATATGTTGTGTGCTAATCGTTTTTTCTGTACTCAATATTATTCCTTACTTTGGGGCAGAAAGAGTAGGGCTTAACATACAACGGGAAAGAGTTAGACAAGCAGTAGCAAAAGGTGAGCGGATACCTTTTTCACAATGGGGAGCAGATTCGTATCTATATTATGTCCATGTTGAGCGATATTTTCCAAAAAAACATTAAAGTTTTTCTAATTGTTGCAATAGTGCTTCTTGCAGCTTTTTTTAGACTTTATCAACTTGCGAGTATTCCACCGCAAGCATCACTTGATGAAGTTTCAATTGGGTATAACGCCTTTTCAATCCTGCATACAGGTGCAGATGAGTATGGTTATAGGTTTCCAGTACTATTACGGGCATACGATGATTGGAGACCAGCTCTATATACCTATTTTGTTATTCCCTTTGTTGCATTGTTTGGGTTGACAGTTTCTGCAGTTCGAATGCCTTCTGTTATTCTTTCTATTCTTTCGGTGTTGGCAATGTATAAATTGGCAGATTTATTGTTTAAGAATAGAACAATTTCACTATTTGTTCTGCTTGCATTGGCAATATCCCCTTGGCACATTTATATATCCAGACTTGGGCATGAAGTAAATTTGTTCTTTTCATTTTTCATATTTGCGCTTATGTTTTTCTATTGGTTTCTTTCTAAAACTAAACCTATTTTTTTGATTCTTTCTTCATTTTGTTTTGCTGTGTCTCTTATTTCTTACCAATCGGGAAAAATATTTATTCCTATTATTGTGCTAACGCTCTTTGTTTTATATTTTAAAAAAATAACAAAAAATAAAAAACTTTTAGTTATATCAATTTGCCTTGCTATTGTCGTAAGTGTTCCTTCACTCTATGCTTCTCGGACACCTGAAGCACTCATAAGATTTAAAGCAACCAATATCTACAAGGAAGTACCTTATAAACAACGCGAAAGTTCAATAAAAATTCTAGAAGCAAAGCAGAGAAACGACGTAATTGGACAGATATTAAATAACAGAAGACTCGTATATCTGACACTTCCAATAAATGCATTTGCAAGCCATCTCAATCCAAGCTGGCTTTTTACCAATGCACACAATGAATCTTTCAAAACGCCACGAGTTGGCTTGCTTTACTTTTATGAGATTCCCTTTGTTCTTATTGGAATTTTTTCACTGTACTTTGGAAAAATGTATAAGAAACGACTAAAAATACTTCTAACAGTTTGGGTAGTTGTTGGCTTACTTCCAGCCGCAATCACCAGCGGTTATCCCCATGCAATGCGCGTATATCAAATTATGCCCTTATTCCTTTTTTTGACAGCTATAGGGGTATATTCAACCTTTTCCATTTTTAGGAAAAAAGTAATTCGATACAGCATCATGTTAGTTGTACTTCTCGTTGTATGTTTTTCTGTTGCCCATTTTTACAAAAGCTATTTTTACGAATTTCCACGCCAAAATTCGAATCAATTTCAGTACGGATTTTTTAAGGCTTTTGAAATAACTGAAAAAGTTAAAGAGGAGTACGCAACTATTTATGTTTCAAATAGGTATAACTTTACTCAAAGCTATATGTTCTATCTTTTCTATAAAAAATATGACCCAGTTATCTATCAGAAAATGGGAGGGAGTCAGTCTGGAGGGTATGATATAACTCACAAGATTGACAATTATATTTTCGGAGAAGTTCCTCTCATAAAGCCAGAAGAAAACGCTTTAACTATCATTAGTCCTCTTGAATATCGCTCAGGGCCAGTTCTTGAAAAAGTACAATACCTTGATGGTACAGACTCAATGTGGATTGTAGAACCATAGTCAGCCGTTATATAATTTGATATGTCTAAAATATCCGTAGTTCTTGCAACATTCAATGAGGAAGAAAATATCGAAAGGTGTCTGAGCTCTGTAAAAGATTTGGCTGACGAAATTGTCATTGTTGACGGTAGTTCAAAAGATAGGACTGTAGAGTTGGCAAGAACATTCGGTGCAAAAGTGACGGTTACTGATAACCCACCAAACTTCCACATAAATAAGCAAAAGGCAATTGATAAGGCAACTTGCGAGTGGATATTGCAAATGGACGCAGACGAAGTTGTTTCAAAAGAATTAGCGGCTGAAATAAACGCAGAAATCAATAATCGAAAATCAGAAACCAATGGATACTGGATGCCGCGCAAAAATTTCTTTCTCGGACGATTTCTTATGAAGGGTGGACAATACCCCGACTATACGGTAAGACTTTATCGCAATGGGAAAGGACGATTGCCTCAAAAAGACGTCCACGAGCAGGCTGTAATTGAGGGAAGGGTTGACTATCTAAAAGAGAGCCTGCTTCATTATCCATACAAAGACTTTGCTTTTTATTCGAAGAAATGGATGCGCTACAATCATTTACTTGCGACTCAAATTCGAGATGAGCTCAAACATAAAAATATACTTCTTAAAGTGTATTTTGGTTTAGGGTATCTTTTGGCAAAACCAGCTCACTGGATGCTTACTGCTTACGGAAGGCACAAGGGATTTATGGATGGATGGCAGGGATTTGTTTTTGCACTTATGTCAGCTCTTCGCTTTCCGGTTTCTTATATAATATACTTACAGAATGGAAGAAAATAATACAATTTTAGTCACAGGTGGGGCAGGGTATATAGGTAGTTTTATGGTGAGAGTTCTTTTGGAAAAAGGATACAAGCCAGTTGTAGTGGATAATTTATCTCGCGGAAATCGTGAAGCAATTGAGCAAGGCGTTGCCTTCTATGAAGGAAGCGTTGGGGATAGAGAGCTTATAAATAAAATAATGGAAGAAAATCCATTTTCTGGTGTGATTCATTTTGCAGCATTTATCTCTATGAAGGAATCAATGGAAAATCCAAAGATATACTTTGAGGACAATACATTTCAAACACTTCAATTTCTGGAAATTCTTAAGGATGTAGGAGTTAAAAATATTATATTTTCATCAACTGCAGGTGTGTATGGGAATCCAGAACGAGTTCCAATACAAGAAGATGATTCAAAAAATCCAACCAATCCATATGGTGAAAGTAAATTAATGGTTGAAAAAATTCTCTCCTGGTATAAAGATATATACGGATTTAATTATGCAACGCTTCGTTATTTTAATGCATGCGGGGCGCTTCTTGACGGGAGTCATGGTGAGGCTCATTCACCTGAGACACACATTATCCCAATTGCTTTAAGAGCACTTCTTGAAGATAAAGAGTTTTCGATATTTGGAACGGATTACGATACCCCTGACGGTACTTGTGTAAGAGACTATATCCACGTGTTAGATTTGGCAACAGCTCACATCTTGGCGCTTGAAAAGATACGTAAAGAAGGAGGAGGTCATACATATAATGTGGGAACAGGAAAGGGATATTCCAATAGAGATATAGTAAAGGCAGTGGAGGAGGTATCTGGTAAAACCCTCAGAACTGTTGAAAAGGATAGACGACCGGGCGATGCAGACGAATTAGTGGCAGACGTTTCACGTATAAATGAAGAGCTTGGATTCAAACCTCAGTATTCAGATATCCTAACCATTGTGCAATCTGCATGGAAATGGCACAAGGACCGCGCATGAAAATTGCTCTAGATATAACACCAATCGACCCCACCGTTTCCTCTCTCCACAAGGTGCGTGGTGTGGGAAGGTATATTGCTCTTTTGAAAGACAATCTTGAGAAGATTGATACAAAAAACGACTACGTATTTTTTTCAAGAGGACAAAAACTTCCCGATGATGTTGATGTGATACATTATCCGTATTTTGAACCATTCTTCCTGACGCTCCCTTTTCTCCAGAAGAAAAAAACGATAATAACAATCCACGACCTAACGCCGGTAATTTTTTCTAAAAATTTTCCAACAGGAATAAAGGGTAGGTTGAAATGGAATATAGAAAAAAAGATAGCTAAAAAAGCACATGCAATTGTTACTGATTCATTGTGTTCAAAGAAGGACATTATTAGACTCATTGGAGCGAAAGAGGGAAAGGTGCACGTTGCGTATTTAGGAGTTGAGGATAATTTCAAAGAAAAAAATATATCGCAGTCTGAGAGAGCTTCATTACAAAAAAAATATCATCTTCCTGAGAGATTCGCTTTATACGTTGGGGACGCAACATGGAATAAAAATCTTCCAAGAATTATAAGGGCGAGTATTGAAGCGCAAATACCTCTTGTTCTTGTGGGTAAAACCATTGCAGAGAACCCAAGTGATATAACTAATGCTTGGAATAAAGACCTTATAAAAGCTAAAGAGCTTATTACGAGTAGTGAAATTGTTATTCCTCTCGGATTTGTAAATGAAGATGAACTGGTGAAATTGTATAATCTGGCACAGTTTCTTCTCATGCCATCACTTTATGAAGGTTTTGGCCTGCCCGTATTGGAGGCAATGCAATCTGGGTGTCCTGTTATTGTAAGCAACGAAGGGAGTTTGAGGGAAGTTGCCGGCAAGGCAGGAATGTATGTTGATCCTTATAAAACTGAGAGTATTGTTGGTGCTATGAAAGGATTATTTGTTGATGACAAAAAGCGTGCCGATATGCGCAAAATTGGGCTTGAGCAAGCAAAAAAATTTTCCATTAAGAAAATGATTGAAGATACGGTTAGCGTGTACAATACCCTCTCCACACATGAAGAAGCACGTTAAAAGACTGGCTGCAAACCCTCTCATCACAGGCAGCAGTGTCATGTTTTTGGGTACCTTTTTTGCAAATATTTTTAA
>CAZKYX010000002.1:0-103035 GCA_964557125.1 uncultured Gammaproteobacteria bacterium | reverse complement strand
TTTCCTGCCTCCTTTACGATGTATAAGGCGGCACTCTCTACTTTCCTGCCTCCTTTACGATGTATAAGGCGGCACTCTCTACTTTCCTGCCTCCTTCCTTGTTTGCTATGCAAAAAGTAAGGCGGCCAAATAAAAACTTCAAACTTTGAGCTTTTGAACCTTAAGAATTATAGCAAAAAAAAGTGAAAGATTAAAAGGTAGGTTTGCTCATTATGCTTATATTATTTCCCTCCACCTCTAAGCCACTTTGCGCCCGCATATACCAGTGGGCTGCTCAAGGCTCCCCAAATGATTTTGAACATAAGATAAGGAATTATCATTTGGATAACAAATCCTGCTGTAAATTTGGGAGTTAACATATAAAAAGCCAAGAACATAAATGCAAAAGTATCAATTATCATTGAAAGAGCTGAAGACAAATTAGTACGAAGCCAAAGCATCTTGCCTTTCGTCTTTTTCCTCCAAAACCAAAAAGCCCATACATCATGATACTCAGAGAGAAGAAAAGCAGTAATTGAAGCTAAAACTATTCGTCCTGATGTGCCAAATATAGCCTTATATTCTTCGTTCTGAGTAAATCTACTAGCTGGAGGTAACGCTACAAACAAAATAATAAAGAAGAGAAAAACTATCAAAGTAATAACTCCTGACATCACCAGTTCACGAGCTTTCTTTCTCCCATATACTTCAGTCACAATATCCGTTACCAAAAAAGAAAGGGGAACGATAAGAAAAGCAACCGAAGATGCAAATGGTCCCAACTCGATAATCTTTCCTCCAAGAACATTCATTCCGATAAGAAAACCAATAAAAAGACCGGAAAGAATTGAAAGACGCTGCTCTTTGGTAAATAACTTCATTGAGGAATTGTAGCACAATGAAAAGGGCTTGACAAAAGAACATATATATATGTATATTAGGCGTATGCCACGAACCTCAAATATCCAACTGTCCCCAGAAACAATTGCTGAGCTTGAGCAAGAATTTTTTGATTTTCTGCAATCTTTACCTCATGATAAGGTAAAATCATTCCTCCAAGAGTTCCTTACAAAAGAAGAAAAAATGATGCTTTACAAAAGACTTGCTCTCTACTGGGCCCTTCTTGAAGGTATACCCCACTCTCAAATTCAAAAAATGCTTGGAGTAAGCCATGACACCACTCGCATCTATAACGCACAAAAGAATAAATTGAGCGAAGAACTAAAAGAAGCTATCAGTCACATCTCAAAAAAGAAACTAGATACACAAGAGGATTTGACTGCAAAGCATGAAGAAAAAGAAATTGAAGCAAAACCACAAGAAGAGGCAGTTATTGAAGTCGTAGAAGAAGTAGTTATAACAGAACAACCTGTTGAAGCTGAGATGAAAGAAACTCCATCTCAAGAAGAAGGCACAGAAAAGCTTTCAGAACTGGAAGAAAAAATGGAAAATGAAAATGAGCCTAAGAAAAAAAGTGGTCTTGCAAAATTCTTCGGATTTTAAATTCGCATACGCGAATTTATGGCTAATGGCTAATGGTTAATGGTTGATAAACCCACGAGTTGTTTGAATTTATATTTTTGGTTAATTCTTTGAATTTGATTAGGAATTACGCCGCTATTATATAGCTAGTCCTCTAGGAAGAAGAGTTTGAAATTTGAAATTACCAAAGGTTGTTGGGGCTCTAGATTTCTCCAGAGCCCCAATATTCGCGAAGGGAGCAAAGCTCCCGAAGTCCACCAACAAACGCTCCGTGAGCCGTGTACGAAGAGTACTTGAAGGCGAACGGTAAGTTGCGGCGGACGAAAGTAGTTGTTATCGTCGCTTAGAGCGACGGGTAAATGGACCTCCGTTGATAATTCCCCAGACAGGTGAACCTGCACCGAGGAGAAATCCAAACTGATACCAACCGCCATTACGACCGATGTTGAAGACTGGGTATCGATCCCAGATATCAAAGACTTGAAGAACAAGAAGCGGCCAAGCCGTCATCCCGTTCCAAAATCCCCAGAGAAAGTTTTCCAAGATTATTCCTTCTTTTTGCGAGTCCGCGGGACACGCGGTTCGGGTGTCGCCTGTGGAGCTTGTGCAGACGGCTGTGCCGGCGCCTGAGGCTCTTCCTTCGACTTCAGGTCTGCCATCAAAATAGCAAAACCTTTCGTGACACCATCAAGGACGCCTTCCATGACGTCATTGACCACTTCGGTGGCCTGCTCGAAGCTTTTCGACGGGTTTTCCTTGGCAGCTTTTGCCAAAAGGAAAGGTGCGGTAAAAAGCTCGGAGACTTTGTTCTTAAGATCTGACATGAAAAAGACTTCCTTTTCTTTGGTCATATCCCTGACCACTGGGACTAGTCGTTTGAAAAGAATGGACAATCAAGCTCTTCTTCAAGCGTACCCTTTTCTTGACTGTTTAGAGCATGCTCGAGCATTGAATCCCACCATTGGGGACGTCCTGTGCGGTAACTTCTCGTAACCGCATATCCGTTATTGTCAACAAGGTCAACAATTACAGGAAGAAGTTTGTAGATTTTCTCATACGATGCTTTGCACTCAATGTAGAGTGGTAAAAGCTCAGTGATATAGCTACGTCTTACATCCTGCATCTGGAGGTCAACACTAGCTTTTGCTGATTTGATTTTTGTATCAACTGCAATGATGAGGTCTATGCCTTTTTGAGATTCTTCTGAATCCGTTGACCTAAGACTTGTCCACGCAATCTCAGATTCTTCTTTGAATAGATCTCCAGCATGTTCACGTTGAACAGCGAGATTTTCCATTTGAAGTACGTAGTTCCCCCATGTGTTGCGCTTTGCAGCAAACTGCTCGCGGGCACGGAGAAAAATCGGTAAGACTTGAGTGAAAGTTTGAATGAGCTCTTCAGTGGACATTGTCGTCTGCATGTTACACCTTCTTCTTGGCTTTCGGTTTTTCTCCTTTATTCCAACGGTTGACACCATCGCGGACTGCGTCTTTCGTCCCCCGATATACCTCACGGGGGGTATTGAGGATACCCTCAATAAGACCGTTGGGATCTGTAATCCCTTTTTCAACAACTCGTGCGGGTGTCTTTAGGACGTTTTTTGTTAGATCACGTACGGCACTCATATTACTTTTCCCCTTTCAAAGGAAGCTTATTATACCGGAGGCTGTTTATCCTCCGTGTTTTGCTGACAATCCTTCGACTGTCAAGAGTTTGCGGGATGCATGGAATGCATCCCAATAGACATCTTCAAACATCCACATCATCGCTTGTAGCCCCCAAGGGGTGCCGCGAGGCAGAATGCGAAGAAAGTCTCCAGCTTGAGGTTTTGTGACAATGCCTCCATGAGAGGCACTTAACAAGGTTGGTAAACCAGCAGTGCTGGGAAGTGGTTCTCGTCCATTATCCATTTTGAAATAGTAGCTTTGGCCATTTTCACAAAAGCCAAAACCATATCCCCTATCAGGAAAGAACTTATGAACCCGAATCGTAATTAGGTCGACTTTCTTTTTTCGACTCATCAATACCTACTACTTTCGCGAATTTTTAAAGTGCCTGCCTCGTCTAGACGAATCTAGACGGGCTTAAAAAGTCCAACCACACAGCGATTGCATGGTGAGGCTTTTTATCACGAAAAGTATACTACGAAGAAGGCAAAAAAGAAACTATGGGTTTGATTAGGGTACAGTTGGGAAAGCGTACAGCGTACAGTTTAAGAACTAGGGAATACGAATTAGGAATTAGGGGTGATGGGTTCTTTCAGGAAGAGATAATCTT
Organism: uncultured Gammaproteobacteria bacterium; assembly: GCA_964557125.1. GTDB lineage: Bacteria > Patescibacteriota > Microgenomatia > Levybacterales > GWA1-39-11 > CAZKYX01. Next base: position 99,297 of record CAZKYX010000002.1, on the reverse strand, counting down.
CGAGCAAGCCGAGAGTTCTCGAGTGTACCTCGAACAATATATATTCTTCGAGTGCTTCGCAAGCGAGAAGTTTGAAGTAAGAAGTCAGAAATTTTTTGCCACGAAAAAGCCCCGCCACTCCTGAATGGAGGGCGGGGCTTGTACTGCTTCTCTTGTTAAGAGTTGCAGTAAATTAACTTGCGAGATTTTCCCTTCCTGAGCCTTAGCTCAATTAACTGGTGCTGGAGTAGGCGGCCCGATAAACAGGCCGTCGAAAAGCTCTGCTACCCCAAATGGGAGCTTGCGATTGTGAAGTTGTTCCCATTTGGATCTGTGCTCTTCGATTTGTTGACGTGTAGCGGGTGTTAGCTCGCTTTCGCCAAACATGATGACAGCGTCTGACCCTGCTCCCGGCTTGTGATGACTCAGTAGTAGGACTTCGTAGTCACCGAATAAGTTGAGGGAGGTAACCATTCCGAGTTCTTCGGTGGTTTCCTCACCATTGTCGTATTGAGCGATAACAAATTGATCCGACTTGAATTTCACTTGACCTCTCCTTTTTAGTGGTGATCTTCTGATTGAAGTTCGATTTCGCGCAGCGTCTCAGCTGCTTGCTTCACCCCTGAAAGCATTGCTTTCACGGAGTGACGAACTTCTTCGAAGTGAACGAGCGCAGTCTTTACCGCATCATACTCGCGACCTTCAAAGGCCTTAAGTTCTCCTCTTGAGCGCGCGTGAGCATTGACACTTTCCTCAACCTCATCGGCTGCACCAAGAAGTTCATCTGCGGCGCTGTTTAGTCGTTCAGCTTTCAAACGCAGACTCTGCGCATCAGCTGGACTCCAGAGATCGTTGACTGACATGAGCTTTCTCCTCCTTGTAAATCTTATCGTGCCTGTGCTGGCCATGGGGTCTTTTCCCACTGGCCTTGAAGCTCTTTCTTCTCCCACATGTACCGAACGCGGAAAAATCCGTCAGGATCAGTGTAGGGGGAGACTTCAAGAGAGCTTGTTTGCCTCTTGAAAATTGAAGGATCACAACCTTGCCAGACGACTTCAGGTTTCCCCTCTTCATCGCCTGCAGTTGTACATGCAGTCATGATCCTGCTCAACCGGTATACCGGCAATTCAGCAAGTTGCTTCAACTGCTCTCGCCAGATGGACCGAAGGGTCCACGGCTCAGCTGCAAAGCCTTTCTCAACACGACGAAGATCGAATGCCAGCACGACATCCTTTGTAAGGAGCGTGGCAACGAAATCGATGCAATCGCGGGTTGGCTTTTCCTTACTGAATCTGACTGCTCCATGCTCGATTATCGGCATTCGGAAGTTGTTCAGGTGGAAGAAGATGTCAGCACCCCCTGTCAGGAGCGCTTCAGTGGATCCTGGTTCAGGTATGAGAAACCCAAACTTTTTGTTCCCTGCCAGGTAATATACCGAAACAGGGGCTTCGGAGAAATGGGTCAGGTTCACTTTTCACCTCGTGGCCTTATAGACCGAGCTCATCTTTGCAGATGGCGAACTAGAAACTAGAATCTAGTTACTAGTATCTAGATAGCCACCTGCAATAACAAAAAAAAATTCTCGTCCACCTTCGCCTTACGGCTATGGAGGACTTCAGGATGTACCTTATTGGTACGTCCCTCGCAAGTTGTTAAGGTGCGAAGCACCGCAACCCTGAGCACTGTCGAAGGGTTAATGTGCCTCTATTAGAAATTGAGTCAAAACAAGACAGCTTGTGCCTAGATGGGCTCAAAAACATTCGTGAATTATATCAAAAATAAGGCCACATGTCAAATACTATAAGTCTAAACAGGGGTACAGTTGGGAAAGCGTACAGCGTACAGTTAAGTAAGAAGATATATCGTTCGAGCGAAGTCGAGAACTACAGCTCTTCTCGACTCAGCGAAGCTTCACTCGAAGAATAGTATTGTTTTTCCCACGAAAAAGCCCCGACTTGTTAAGCCGGGGCTTGAACTGCTTCTCTTGTTAAAAGTTGCAGCAAATTAACTTGCGATTAAGGATATTTTCCTCTTACTTCGATCAAATTGACGAATTTGTTGATGCGGTTGTTGTTAATCTCCTGCCTACCATATGTGTAGAAAGTTGATTTGAAGGCAAACTGCCTTCTTTCTGTTGATCTTTGCAAAGAAAGCCGCCGCTCCAAACGGGTCAAACGGGCAATCTTCCTATGAAGGAAGAAAATTCGGAGCCCTATCGGCACCTCGAGCAGCAACAGGCTGAAGATAACTATTAGCAACCAGTCCATTTATCGGTCCCCCTTATTTTTCCGCTGAATTCGGACGTAAGAACTTTCGCCTAGTAGGACTTCAGCTCTCCTTTAGGACCTCATGGTCCTGTGAAAAGCGACCCGCTTCCGTGTATCGGCCATCTTTTGGGCGTGCTTCTTCTGGCGGGATTCCCGCCATGACCGAACACCGTACATAGTGAGCAAAACGAAGACCATAGACCACCTCCACTGTAATTGGCTGTTGTTAGTAGTCGAAGGTTACATGCTGAGCATGTTTTCCCTAATCCAATCTAATGTACCGCGTGGATTGCCGAGTTGTTCTCGGCGAATTTCACGAAGCAACGAAAGGCGCGGGTCGTAGAGCTCAGTTTTGTGCTCGGGACCATCGGTCATGAGGCCATCAATGAAGGAAGCAAGGTGCTCCTCCATGAGAACGTAGTCTCCCGGCCTGGTGGGAAGGCTTGCGGAATCTGGGTTATTACCTATTTCCTCAGGCTCTCCGTCTTCGCCATCGGCGAGAAAGTAAACCCTCTGTCCTGTATCCTGCTTGGAATGAGGGAAACTTCGGAATGTCGGAAGTACGAAACATCCTACTGCCTTCCAGTGAAGCTGGAGCATCTCATAGCTGGGATCCATCTAACACCTCCGTGTATAAATTTTGAATGTGTTTCTCTAGCTTTACGCTAGCCTGCTCCACCCGTGAGGATGAAAACAGTGCCAAGCACTGCTCCCATAATCATGATGTAGCCGAATACTTTGTCACCCTTCATCTGAAGCCGTACGCCTACTGCAGCGATGGCCATGCAAAGGATGATACCAATGACATTCCAGAACAAAAATTAGCCTGCCTTCTGCTGTGATTTAAGTCTACCGACCATAACCGGATTTTGGGAGGAAGCCTTGATTTTCTTATCTTGGACCTCCTTCTTTCGCAGAGCCCAGACCGTGTCTGGTGTCCAGCGGAAAATGAGTAGATCTCTTTCGACCTCAATTACATGAGCGAAGATTGTTTGACCAACCTTCACTTGGCGATAAAAGGTGTTAAACTCAGAGGCTTCTGCCTCTGTCAGCTGGTATACCGGTATCAGTGAGAGGGTCGCCCCTCCCCTATCTACTGGAAATCCGAACTGCTGGTGAGTGGTAAGAACAATTCTTCCCCTCTGAAACCTCCTGTCTACAAACTCAAAAGTCAAAACCGTTTCGCTCTCGACATATTTCACTCCGACAACCTTGCAGACTTGCAGCTTAAACATCTGTACTTCACCTCGTGTGGGCGTCTTCCGCTTACTAGTAGTCACTGCCCCATGAACGAGGCCCGTTAAATGTATTCGTCCACCTTCGCTATAAGCTTCGGTGGGACTTCGAGACGTACCATTTTGGGTACATCTCTCGCAAGTTATTGTTAATGTGCTTATTAGGCTCATTTTGAGCGTGCTTCCGTTTTGAGGCGGAATGCTCATTTGAACCTAGAATATTGTGCTTATTTTACCAAAAAAAGACCCCAATGTCAAATACTATGGGTTTAAATAAGGGTACAGTTAGGAAAGCGTACAGCGCACAGTTAGCAGATGTCGTCATTGCGCCCGCCCGCCTCTGGAGGGTACGAAGTGAGGCGCCGCTATGAAATAGCTAGTACCCTTAGGGTACAATCTCTCAATTATTTTGCCATGAAAAAGCCCCCCGTCGCTAATAGCTAAGGAGGGCTAAGATATTGCTTGCGAATTGATTAGGACTGTATAACAAATTGAACTTTTGAGGACTCGAATATGGTATACAGAATTGTAAATGGCTTATCGATAAATACAAGGATTTTGCCTACATGAAGATTTTCTGGTATATCAGTAACAACTACTGAGACTCTTTTGTTCTTCATTCGCTCATCTGGAAACAAGATACTTATGCTTGACTCTTTACTAAATGCCTCGTGATAGGTTGCAATAACTGTTCCGCTCGGAAACTTCTGAACGTAAAGCCCCTTGTTGTTAGGGATTACGTACCCGTCAATCTCTTTGACGAGATCATCATCGGTAAGAGACCATGGATGATGAATGCGAAGCACTCTTAAAATTGGACCGTAGTTTTGGTACGCATACCTGTTAAGAGTAGCAAGAAGCCAAGACAACAACATGAGTGAGACTAGTATGCCCAAACTCCCCAGTAAAAGACTTCCGGATTGAATTGAGTCCCACACAAAGATAAGTATTATTAATAAACTGGCTACCCTTACAATCCACCCTCTTCCCTTCATTGGTGACGCTAAGGATGAGAAGAATATCAAAAAAACCGCAAACAGAAAATCGTACAGTAAAATCATTTACTTTTCCTCTTTCGCAAGTTGTAAATGTGCTAAGGCTTTTGGTAGACAGCAATTGCCTACTTGAACCTAAAAGATAGGTGTATATTACCATACTCTCAAGCTTGAATCAAAACTATAAGTCTTGCTAGTTATTAGTTATTGGTGATTGGTCACTTAGAAAAAATAGAAATAAAAACTAGATAGATATGATTTGATATAATCTTCAGGTACATTTACAATACCTGCTGTTTTACAAGCACAAAACAAATGCAGGTTCTATTACTATTCGGTTGGGAGCGCTCTTGTTACTGATATATCAGTCGTCGGAGTGCTCTCAATCGGTAATTCAGCGCAAAAAAAGAAAAGCGTAACCGAAAGAAAGCACACCCAAATATATGGAGGATAAAGCCGTATATGTGCTGTTTTATGCACAACGCCGATGTTCCGCAAGATATCAGGACACGTATCCTGACCGCGGAAATCAATCACCCCGACCTTGACCGTATCACGGTTATTGGTTACCAGAATTCGGTTGCCAACAAAATCCTTGGCCCCAACTGCATGATGCTTGTGGTCAAATCCGCCGAGTGGATGGGCAAAGAGAATATGATTGACTTCAGCGAGCACCCAGATGTGCTCAAGCAGATGTCACAGACGTTCTTTCCGCCCAAACTGTCCAAGAATATCTCAAGGGACACTGATTGGCGTACCATGCTCATCGGATCCGCCCAACGACCACACGTTGAAACCTTTGAATACACAAAGGACTATACCGTGGTCACGGCCAACGCACCTGACCTCATCCCAGACGCTCTATTGAACGTACGCGAGGAACGACGACCTGAACTCAATCAGACAATGATTGACTTCCTGCAGGAAAAATATGCAGGATGGCACGTCATTCTCTTCTGCTTTGAGGGTGGGAGGCTGAGAAAGTTTGATGCCAAACCCGTGTTCTTCTGGTACTATCCAGATAAATCCGAGGCACAGTGGATTCGCTTCCCCGCTCTTGACGCTCACAATGGAAAAGCTCCCATTCTTGGTGAGCCTGTCTGGACGCACCATCACCTCTTCACCTCATGGCCTGAGATGAAAGGCGGTGTTGAGATGGCGTACAACTATCTTCCTGACAAGCTTCGAGCATTCCTGCCTCAAAGGTTTGTAGGAAGCGAACCATCCGGCAATTTTCCCAACGGTGACTTTGGAATCTACAAAGATGAGTCCATCCTTACCGATGGCAAGTTCATTTCTCGGGATAAGCTCTTGAGGCTTGGACCTGAAGGCCAAGTTGAGCAGCGTGAGGCTGCTCTTTCGCGCTGAATTCGCCCTTCCCCTGCCCAGCTCAGCTGGGTGGGGGATTTTTTTTGGAAAAATGTTAGACAAAAACCTCTAATTGAAGTACTCTCTTATAGATGGGGGGCAGTTAGAAGCGGAAAATTTTCTTTTCTCTTCTCAAACAACAGGTGGTTTTTACTCAATTCGCCTCTATATTGAGGCAAATTTGTATTAACAAACCGCTCAATATCTTGTATATATGTATCTGTTACACGAGGGAATACTTCTGATTCTATGTGTTCACTGCTCACGAGGGAAAGTAAGTACTCAAGATAAAAACTATCAAATTGTCCACTATCCTCCCGCACCTTTACTTTGTCGGTATATTCCCTTAATAAATTGTTTTCGTGCCAAACATGTCTCACTTCATTTCTCTTGGTTAATGCTCCCGTCAAAACACTGAGTGCCTTTGGTATATTCATGAGAGCCTGATCCTCAAAGATTTCTGTTGCACTCAAGGCATTTTCAATCTCAATTCGAGTTGAAAAGAAGGATAACAAGCTGCGCGCAACCGGTATTGCACGCGCGTCTAGTCTATCCTCAGTTGTAATACGCTGACTTTCACCTATAGAAGTGTTGAGTATTGGAAGAATATTGGGATTATGAATTCCCCCTCCGATATGAAGCAGATTTACCTGCTCTTGCCTATCTCCATCTCTTACCATCTGTTTTACTTTTTTGTCCAAAAGCTTTAACATTGTTTTTGATTGTGCCTTGTCCCCTCGTGCTCTCAACAGATGCATTATCCCAGCCTCAACCAAATCTGAGGAGACAGGAAACTCTTCCTCAACACCCTTTCCTATAATATTCATGTATTCCATCCAGAATTCCATGGGACTAGCCCACTGACCGTCAACCGCCAACACCTTAAGCTCGGAAGCTTCATCAATTGGCCTTAATATAGTCGAATATATCGTACTTTCGTCACTACGAGCTGAATATTGACCGTACAACTTCGCACCCTTTACAAGCTCATCGATAATCCCCTTACCATCTCCTGTATTTTTAAGAACAACAAGAGAAGGCTCCATCTTTTCAGAATCGAAAGAGAGCTCGGGAATATTCTCCTTAATTGATCGCCCGCTAATGACCATATGAGGCCCATTTTCGAAGGGCTGTTGGTCTTTTCGTATCCTGTCACCTAAAAGACGAATACCATTGACTGAAGCCCTGTTATTGTTGGCTCCGTGCACGTTTTTGCCGTTTTCCTCCGCGTAATCTATAACTTCTTCCCAAAACGGGTTTTCTTCTGCTTTTCCTTTTGTTTCTTTCGTATGTCGTATGCCCACAGCTGGCAACTCAAGCGTAATGATGTCAGCCTCATCTATATCTTTCCTGAGGCTATCGTCAATTTTTCCAGCATGTAACCCTCCCCATATTTTCAAGTGTGCTTTTGAACCTAAATTCTCTAAATTGAGATCAATTCTTTGAGCAATTTTGGCAAGCTCGGCGAGTGGACTTTGAGGCAGTTGTTGTTCTGGCGTAAAACTTCTTTCAACTTGTGACATGATTCAATTTCTTGGATTATACAGGAATTAAGACTAAAAGAATTAGTGATAGGTCAGGAAAAGAATGTCATTCTGAGAGAAACGAAGAATCTTTGAGCCTGAGGTGGGACTTGAACCCACGACTTGCTCTTTATATTTCTTGAGCCGCCTCCGAGACTTGAATACCCCAAGGGTACTAGCCATTGCATGGCGGCGCACTTTACTTAGAATCGTTTGAGCCGATGGGGAGAATAAGAACCTTCGCTCTGCTCAGAACCTTCCTTTCGGATACGAAAGTCGAACACTCGACCCTTTTTTGAGCCTGAGGTGGGACTTGAACCCACGACTTGCTCTTTACGAAAGAGCTACTCTACCACTGAGTTACTCAGGCAACATCGGCGATTGAACTATTATAGTAAATCTCTTACCCAAAACCAATTACTCTACTTAACTCCTAATTCATAACTCATAATTCACTATTCCCAATCTTCCTTTCCCCTTTTCAATATTTCATGAGGTAAGAATGCATCCCAAAACACCATATCTTTCACGATAACACAAGAAAATCCAGCAAAAACTATCAAAAAAAAGGAATTGCAGAGGACCGTCAAAATTACCCTATCATTGACGGTCAAACATGGTCATTTAACAACCTGACTATATCAGAAAATTGAGTATAAGAATTGCTCAGCGGACGAATTTAAAGTAGATTACAAACAAACTAACGATAATGAGAAGCTCTCCTGACATACTATTTGAATAATATCCCCCGCCTGCAATGCGATACCTGCATTGCGGGCACGGTGCTCTCAAGTGAATTGAAAATGGTGATTCCCCGAAACTTAAATGAGGGAGACGCATCTAACACCCAAGGGTATTAGAAATTTGTCTTCTTGTCAGATGCAACCATCTAACTACCTCCGTTTCGAAAAGCGTAGAGGAAAACAGTACCATTTTCATCTAACACTTAAGAGCTTAATTAGTATAGTAAAAGGAGAAGGGAAAGCAATAACCTATATTAATCTGCTCTATTTTGCTCAGAATTTAGTGCTATTTATTGGTAAGAATGAATACTTTGTAATAATTAAGAGTGCTCTAACTAACAGCATTAGGTTTTAGGCGCCGCCCAGAGGGCTCTGCTCGGCGGGTTGTAGGTTGTAGCAAGAAGAGATAAACTACTAAATACATGTTGATTGTTCATGTATTGATATTGTCCCTTGTTGAAGGACTTACCGAATTTTTGCCGGTATCCTCAACTGGTCATTTGATACTTACCAGCCACCTCCTTGGAATTGCATCTTCAGAATTCACTAAGACCTTTGAAATCGCAATTCAGCTAGGGGCCATCATGGCCGTAATCCTTTTCTATTGGAAAAAGCTTCTAGAGGACAAAACTCTTATCTACAAAGCTTTAGTTGGCTTTTTACCTACCGGAATATTGGGGTTTTTACTTTATCCAAGGATAAAATCTCTGCTTGATGCGCCATTAGTAACACTTAGTGCCCTTTTCTTAGGTGGACTTGCCCTGATTTTGCTGGAGTTGTACTTTCACTATCGTAAAAAAACAACTATATCTAAAGGATATCTATCATATAAAAATGCTGCACTGATTGGACTCATCCAGTCAATATCAATGATCCCTGGGGTATCCCGATCCGCTGCATCTATTTGCGGAGGACTATTGTGTGGTCTAGACAGGCAAAAAGCGGTCGAATTCTCCTTTATTCTAGCCATCCCTACCATGATGGCTGCCACTGGATATGACCTTCTCAAATCATCAGCATCTTTCACTCAGAACGAATATCTTTCACTTGCACTTGGAATTGCAGCCTCATGCGCTGTAGCTCTTTTTGCTATTAAATTCCTTCTAAAATACGTACAAAAACACACCTTCATACCTTTTGGTATCTATCGAATAATTCTTTCTATCCTCTACTTTTTACTTTTCATCAAATAAACTCAATTTCTTGAAATTTGAATTCAAAACGTGTAAGATATCTTTGCTATGGATGGAATACAGGCTACATCAAATAGCATTCTTTTCGATAAGAATGATAACGGTTGGGACAAAGCTCTCGGCTGTGCAGTACCTATTTCCATCACCCTCGCAATACTTCTTCTATCTTTAGTGAGCTTAGTCGCTTGGCAGATTAGTTAATTAATGGGAAGCTTAGAAGTAAGTATCATGAATAAAGTATCAAGTGTTAAGAATTAGGAATTTTTACCTACATGCCCTTAGGCTGAATACCAAGTAAGTAAAGAACTGCTTCCTTCTTTAGCGCGAAGCGCGCAAAAAAGAACTAATAATTTAATAAATCGGAGGTTAAATTCACATCCCTTTCGGTTGTATACCTAGGAGATAAAGCACAGCTTCTTTTTTATACCGTCTATCACCTCTTGAATTTATTCTGATTGCTGAGAGCTTTCCTCTCTTTCCCCATCGTTTTATTGTCAGGGGACTGACGCGGAGTAATTCTGCTACTTCTCTTACAGTAAGTAGATCAGGAAGGTTGTCTATTGATACGCTTTGATTAGCCATTTTCTGCCTTAAATTAACACTATCACTATCAAATCTATATTCAGAGTAGCAAAGAATATCACACCTTGTCAAGTCCCACTTTTTCGGTTTTTTTACCAAGATTAAATTCCTATTATTATTGGCAATTTAGAGCAAAAACACAGCCATCCTATCGAAAAAAGTGGGACGCAAACCCGACACAAATTGCAACCTAAGCTATGTTCGAAATTAAATTGAAAAGTCGAATACCTAACAAATCTTCAAGGGATTGAGGCACTAGATACGTACCAAAAATTATTTATTCTTAGTTCTCGATTTCACTCGAACAATAATTATTCTTGAAGTGGTTAGCAAGCGAGGAGTTTGGGGGTTTTTAAGCTATCAGCTATTACTATCTAACTATTTCTTTCTTATTCTCTCTTTCAGAACTTCTAGAACAAATGCTGGAAGAGCCAATTGTCTTTTAAAACGTGAGGGCTGCATCAAAAGTCGAAATGCCCATTCCATACCAATGCTTCTTACCATCTTGGGAGCTCTTGGAATTTTTCCGGCAATAAAATCGAATGCTCCCCCTACTGCCATCATGCCCGTCACCGGTAGTCTCTCTAAATTTTTTGCAATCCACTCTTCCTGTTTCGGGAATCCAAAAGCAACGAATAGCATATCGATGTGAGGAATTGGTTTGGAATTTTGAATATTGGATTTTGAATCCTGATCCTTCTTATCGACATTTGATATTCGTTCTTCTTTATTCTCGGTTGGCCACTCATCTTCCGCAAAGACGACCTTAAGAGTTGGGTGCTTTTTTTGTAAGCACTCGGCAGTCATCTTTGCTACTCCCCCCATACCTCCTAAAAAGCCTATGGTAATAGGCCGTTTTGCATACTCGCTACAAAGCTCAAGCATAAAGTCAACACCGGTAATTCGACCTATAATGCTTTTTCCGGCTATCCTCCCTGCCATGAGCACACCCACACCGTCTGGTAAAGCAACTCTCGCATCATTCAGTATTGCTCTGAACTGAGGATGAGTCTTTGCATACATTAAAATTTCTGGATTTGGTGTTACTATATAGAACTTTTCATCCCTCTTACTGCTCTTTTCTACCACATACTTTAAGACTATGTCCTTTTTCTCACTTGTGACATCAACATTTAAAATTATTACGGAAGCCAATTTTGTATTCATACTATATGTCTAAAATTATTACAACTTTTTCACTACCTTTTAAGCGCCTTGTGTATATTTTTTACTCTCATATAATGCTTTATTTAATAATTTAAACTGCGTATTACTGTAATTGATATTAATTTATTAATAGTGACTTAATGATAATTATATAAGATACTTATTTGTTATCAAGTTCACAACTTTTGTGAAAAGTATTAAGCTAGTATATTATTTTCACAAAACTACAAGATACTTTTATAATTTTCAGATTTCAAAATACATTTAAACTATAAGTTACTCAACTTTCTCAGTCATTGCGAGGAGGCATGTGACGAAACTATCTGTTTAAGACTGCTTCGATTTGCTCGCAGTGACACTTAACTCTCATTTCGATTGATACTGCGTTTGTAAAGTTCCAAATTCTCAAGTGCCACTCCTGTTCCTCTCACAACACAATACAATGGGTCTTCTGCAACATATGCTGGAACACCAGTCTCACGAGTTATATATTTGTCAAAGTTGCGAAGCATCGTTGTTCCACCAGACAGGACAATGCCCTTATCAATTATATCGGATGCCAATTCGGGGGGCGTCATTTCAAATGTTTCTCGAATGGCAGAAATCATCGCCTTTAGAACTGGCTGAATTGCTTCATTTACCTCAAACTCATCAATCTCAGCTTGTCTTGGAAGTCCACTCACGGTATCTCGACCCTTTACCTCCATTTTCTTTGTAGAAGTACTTGCTGGAATTGCATTTGCCATAGTCACCTTAATCTCTTCTGAAGTCTGCTCTCCAACCATCAAATTGAATTTCTTTCGTATATAGTTACTGATTGCCTCCTCAACCTTATCCCCTGCAATTCGAATTGACTTATGCACAACAACACCTCCAAGGGAGATAACAGCAATGTCAGTTGTTCCTCCACCACTGTCCAAAATCATATGTCCCGTAGCCTGAGCGATTGGAATTTTTGCTCCAATTGCAGCAGCCAAGGGCTCTTCAATAAGGTACACGGCTCGGGCACCAGCTGACTGCGTAGCATCAAGTACCGCGCGCTTTTCTACTTGAGTAATACCTGAAGGCACACATACCATAACCTCAGGCTTAATAAATCGGGATTTGCCGGTGACTTTTTCAATGAAGTATGCAAGCATTGACTCAGTAATTACGTAATCGGCAATCACTCCATCTTTTAAAGGTCTTGTTGCAACAATATTGCCAGGGGTTCTTCCAAGCATCTCCTTTGCCTCAGTACCTACTGCAACCACCTTGTTGTCATCAGCTCTAACAGCCACAACTGTCGGCTCATTAAGAACCACACCATGGCCAGCTAAATACACAAGAGTATTTGCTGTGCCTAAATCAATGCCAATTCTTTTTGAAAACATATACATTAATTTTTAAGTTCAAATTTATAATTTTTAATTAAATATAAAAAATAAATTTAAAATTGATACATTTGGATTTCATTTCGAATTTAAAATTAAAAATTTCAAATTAATATATCACAATATACACTTACTATATCATTTGAGATTGTCTTATACTCAATATATCAATGCACCGGTATGCTTGCAAGTCCTAAGACATATTTGAAGCCAAAACCAATCCCTTGCTACAAAGTTTAAAAACCAGTATTATTAGGTAAGATTGTTAATAGAAGTGCATTATGAAAAAAGCTTTTTTTACAACAGCAATAGTGCTGATATTGGTGAGTATTGTCACCTACGTAGCCGTTCTTTACGCAAAAGGCTACCGTCTCGATCTTTCAAAAGGAAGTAAATTGATAGCTGGCACTGGCCTTCTTGTTCTTACAAGCACACCAGATGGTGCAAGAGTTTATATTGATGAAAATCTAACAACGGCAACTGACGATACAATCAATCTCCCTCCCGGTAACTATGAAGTCAAAATAGAAAAAGATGGGTACTTTTCTTGGAAAGAGAAAGTGATTATCAAAAATGAAGCAGTAACCAAAACTGAAGCGCTCCTCTTTCCTTCTGCTCCAAAACTAGAAGCAGTTACTCTTCTCGGTGCACAAACACCTCTTGTTGACCCCAGCGGAAGCCTGATTGCATATACTGTCAATGATTCAACCCCCGAACAAAACGGTATCTATATCCTTTCGCTCAATTCAAGACCAATTTTACCAATCGGCACCTCTACAACCCAAATTGCCTCAGATTCATTTGATACCTTCTCCAAAGCTCAGTACGAATTTTCTCCTGACGGCAAGCAACTCCTCGTAAGCGTTCCCAGAGGTAAAGCAAGTACCCCCTCAGGAAGCCTTAATACAGTCGTCTATCTTCTCAATACAAATGGGCTTAATACAGCACCAAAGAATGTAACAGTGACACAAAACCAAATAAGAACACTATGGCTTACCGAAAAACAAACAGATGAGGATAAATTTGTAAATGGGCTTCCAAAAAAGGAAAAGGCTTTGGCACTAGCAAATTTCTCCCATATGCTTATTTCGCCAGAGCGCGATAAGGTCATGTACGTAGCCTCAGTTAGCGCTCAAATGCCTTTTATTATCAATCCTCCCCTCCCCTCAACCAACTCTACTCCTGAGAATCGCATGCTAAAGGCTGGAAACGTATATGTATATCAAGTAAAAGAAGACAAAAACTATCTCCTTTACGAACCTACAGATGGGCAAACTCTGCCAAAATTCTTGTGGCACCCTTCCTCCAGTCACTTACTTTTTGTTAAAGACAAAAAGATACAAGTTGTGGAATTTGATGGCGGGAATCGCCAAACCCTATACTCAGGCCCATTTGATGGTGAATTTCTCTATCCTGCACCTGACGGACTGAGCGTCATTTTTAGAACGAATTTGAATGACGAGTCGGTACCCTCCAACCTCTACCGCCTCGGATTGAAATAGTTATATGGTTAGATAATTACATAGTTAATTAAAATTGTTTTGAGCCATGCATCCATGCAACTATTTAGCTATTACTGATCCTTTTTTCACGAAAAGCGCCCGCGAATCTGGTGATGTACCAAATCCAACGGGCGCAAAAAGTAGATTGAACGTATCTTTAGCTCAAGACAATGATTGGCCAGTGCCAAAGATTGACGCTTGAACGCCCAACAGGCGCTCTTTCGAGCATCTTTTGAACGCGGCGCGTACTTTCGGTTCTGTTGAGAACCAGTGCGCGCTTGTCGGCAACGCATTGGTCAAAACGACCGAGAATCAGCGCGTTCACATCTTCAGGGGACTCATCCCCTGCAAGTGTGAGCGTAAACTTGAGGTCACAGGTTACTGTGACCTCTTTGAGCGGTACAACTACCGAATGGCTTACTACCTGCGTTTGAATGGCGACAGGCTCTACCGGCTTTGCCGGACTGGCTTTCGGACTTTTGGCACGAGGCTTTCGATTCACGTGCCAACCCCAACGAGTTGGCGAGCTTCTTCAAGGCCGATGGCTTTGAAGCGTTCGGGTTGAACCTCAACCATTGTGGCCAGCTCACGAAGCCGAACGGCTACGAGCCTTCGCTCAACGCGAGTAAGCGTTGGGTTGGGACCTAGATCCAAACCCTGCTTTCGCCGAGAGACAAGTCCCTCGATGATAGAGAAGATTTCCCTGTCCGTTTTTTGCACCATATAATGTGCCTCCTTAGGCCAATGCGTGATGATGTATGCTGGTCACTGGAGCAAAAAGCCCCCCGCGTGAATTGGGAAGTCTGTCGGCATAATTGTTGCCGTACTTTTCCCATCCGCCGCGAAGGCGGAAAAAGGTACACTCAGCCTCTTCGTCGTCTTTCACCCTGTTCTTGAACTTGTCGAGTTCATGCTCTCCACGAAGAGGAACGAGTTCTGACAAATTTGCGGCTGGATTGAGAATATGTCCGAGGACAATGTCCCCGCTTTCTCCTGCTTCAACGATGTGGGCAGCCGTAATGAGTTCAGGACGGCAACCAAGATATGAAGAGCGAGACGAGCTGATGAGGATCTTGATAAGATCCTCAACGTTGATAGGACGATCTCCTTCCAATGGAAAAACCCCTTTCTTTGTTCAATCTACTTGTAAATGTGCTAGCTAACCTGAAAACCAAACCCCAAACAGCAAGTGCGTGAGGCAGTTTTTCAATCAGCAAAACGAATAATTATAACACTTTTTAGCAAGAAAATCAAATACTATAAGATAAAATCTGCATAATTTTTAATTTAAAATTTAGAATTTTTAATGTTTTTTAAATTGCAACATTTTGATTTGATCAAAAATTAAAAAGTAAAAATTTGAATTTATACCGCTCTTGATACTTACCCACTGATACGTAATACTAAATATATGAAACGGCTTTTTGCTTCTGTTGTGTGTTTATTGTTTATTGCTTATTGTTTCTTGTTTATTGCTTCTCCTCAATCTGATGCCCAGACACTCTTTCCCTCAAAAGCTCAAAGCAAACCGATAGATATAGTTGCAACAGTTGGAAGGTTTTATCTTAGTATTCAGGGGTATCAGTCACCGTATGCATCAATCGTCATGACGACACAAAGCGGCATATTTATGCGCTCTGCAGTTGCTGACTCAAAAGGATATTTTACTATATCAGACATATTGATTACTGATACTTTTTCTGGCTTTTGTCTTACTGCAATTGATTTTAAAAGAATAGGACAATCAGATGCATGTATAGATATTGATGAAGAAATCACCGGCAACATAACAAGAAATGATATTTTTCTCCCTCCAACGATTGGTCTCTCAAAAAAGCAAATAAATGCAGGACAGAATGCTCTGATATATGGGTATACAATGCCCAACGCAGACGTTGCACTGCTTATCGATGGCAAACCGGTTAGCCTGAAGGCTGATGCAACTGGATACTATGCGTATGAATTTAAGAATGTGCCAGCTGGTACTTATACATTTACTGCAAGCGCTACGCTTGAAGGGAAAGAGTCCCTCCCGCCACTTCACGAAGTGAGTCTTGAAGCTCTCTCCATTCCTTCACAAATAACAAATACGGTAAAAGAAACAGGGGAAAATCTCGCAAAAAAGTACCGACTCGACCTTGTCTTTCTTGGACTCTTAGCACTCATACTCCTTATTATAATAGGCCTACTTCTTTATAAGTTAAGAGTCAGGTTAATGATTATAATAATTGATAAATTTCGACATAGACATAAAATGCATCACGATTGGTTCCTCGACCTATACTAACTACGTCCAAATTCAAATTCACCTGTTGACAGGAAATTTTATTTCTGGTTTTAATAGTAAAGTATAGCCTTTTTTATGGACTTATTTGCATTGAGAATGGACCGACGACTGATACTATCAGGAGTATTTTTTATACTCTTTCTTTTGATATCCGCACGGCACTCATACGCAGCTTCACTGTCAAATGCAAAAGACACAATTTCTACATCGCGTCCCTCGGCTTCAGCCCCTCTTGATGCAAATCAAGCTGCAAGCGATGGACAAGTTACCATTAAAGATAATGGGTCATTCTACCTTGCCTCAGACTCTGCAAAGCTTCTTGCCGATACAGGTCAAACAGAAAATAGCGTAATCGTTGCTTCAATGTCTGCCGCAAATACCCCAGCAGCAAATCAGCGCGTTGTGTATCTCGGCACATCCCCAGCAAACACCCACCACAATGGAACAGCGTTCATTGTACCAATAACTGCCATGCATACCATAAGCTTTACAACCGCAACTGCCATACCAATTGGAGGTAAAATTATCCTTACTTTTCCCGGCTCAACCGGTTCTACAACCGCATCGCCTTCTGCTTCAACCTTTGCGTTCAATGGTTTGACGAGCGCAAATGCCGCTGCAAATATTACCTACAATCTACACGCCGCCGGCACTGCAACGTGCTCATTTGTTGTAGCAGCCCCTGCTATTACGTGTACAACAGCAACCTCTATAATCGGTGCAGGCTCAGTTGTTACTTTCCTTATTGGGTGCGCAGATACAGCTTCAAATAGTGCAACATGCACTACTCAATCCCCCAGATTTATCAATCCGACAAAATCTGCTGGCTCAGGTGTTGCTGATATATGGAAGATTGCTATTACAACTCAGGACTCTGGCAGCGTTACCCTAGACAGCTCTACTATCGCAATAGGTACTATTGAGTCTGTTACTGTACGCGCAACAGTTGACCCATCACTTACTTTTACTATAACTGGTCTTAATAATGGAGATGCGGCAAATCTTTCCAATGCAGGGTGCTCGTATGCAGACACCATGAATTCTGGTCTTAATTCATCATCTACAGAGGTAAATTTGGGTGTTCTTTCTAACACTCCAGCCATAAACACATTGCTGAGAAATGTAGCTGGTCAAAGAATAGATATTACCACCAACGGCTCAAATGGATATGTTCTTACCGCAACCTCCAGCGGACATCTTGTAAATCCAGAAACCGGCTACTTCCTCAATGACAGCAATGGGGCTGCACCCCTTTCATTCCCTGCAAGCGATGACTTTTTTGGTCTGCATGCATGCGGTGCTGATGTGCCAACCAACTTTACAGAATCTGGCGGCGGTGGAGGTATTGACTGCGATGCTCAGCCCTCAGGTTCAGGTGGTACTACAGAGTGTAGATACGCTTGGCCAACTGCAACAACAGCAATAAGCGTTGCTACTGATTCCACTGGACCTATCGGAATTGGTGCAGGCTCAAATGGAGATGGGGTAACAAGTATTTCCTATGCAGCAGGTGTTGATGCAGGAGTACCCCCTGGACAATATAGAAGCATTATTACGTATGTCGCAACGCCGGCATTTTAAGATAGTTAATAGAAAATAGACACTAGAAACTAGAAAGATATAGTAGACAACAGAAACTAACTGAGTGTAAACTATTTCCTAGTTACTAGTATCTAGTCACTAAAATAATTATGGCTGCCCTACCATTATCTTTAAAATCAAAATACTACGCGAAAAACGCGCTTGTTTATACCCTCATTAGTCTTGGACTTTTATTCACTGCGAAGGTGATTTTCGCCCAAGAACAGCCCAGAACCATCACCATGGTCCCTCCAAGCACTGATAGGCAGCTGGATGCGGGATCAACGACGGAAGGCAAGCTAAAACTCATCAACGATAGCAATACCGCCCTCACTTTTACAGCAAGCATCAAAGACTTTATCGTAGAAGATAACCAAGGGACACCAAAGATTTTACCCGACAATACACTCGCTCCAAAATATTCTGCAGCTGCTTGGGTTGCAGTCACTCCAAGCTCTTTTACCATTCCAGCTGGTAAAAGTCAGGAAATAAGCTATTTTGTGCAGGTACCGTCCGATGCAAGACCTGGTGGACGATATGCAGCAGTTGTATATGAGCCTACAGATATCATTAATGTCAAAGGAACAGGAGCTGGAGTAAATACCCAGCTAGCTAGCCTATTTTATATTCGAGTGAATGGACCCATCGCTGAAAAGGCAAACGTAAAGAGATTTTTTGCAAATCCATTCCAAGAATTTGGACCGGTAAGTATATCGACTGAGATAACAAATTCAAGCGACTACCACATCCGTCCAAAAGGAAATATTGTAGTAAAAAATCTTTTTGGTCAAGTTAGCGCAAGCCAGCCCCTTGAAGAACACAATATCTTCCCTGGTGCTGACCTTGTATATACAAATAATCTCGGGAAAAAGCTTATGCTTGGGCGTTATACCGTGAGTCTTAACGCAACGTATGGAAGTGACAATAATTTACCCCTCACAGCAGTCGCCAGCTTTATCGTTCTCCCTTGGAAACTCGCTGGGATAGTTGCACTTGTGATTGTCGTTGCAATACTTGTTATTCTCGCAATGAGACGTAATAAAAAGAACAAGCCTTCACAAGAGGCTCCACCTACCCCACAACCCACACAGTAGCTAACCCATTATTCATTGACAATAAGCACTGATTTTGTCTTAAATAGATACATGATGGGAATTTCTTATTCTGTTGTAAAAGTATGCTTTCTAGTACTCTTCTTTGTTTGTTTACTTTTTACGGTAGGAAAAGCACAGGCTGCCTCACTCCCAAACGCAAGAGATACCATAACAACTTCACGCCCTTCGGCTGCCTCACCACTCAGCGCTACACTTGGTTCATCAGACGGAGCTGCATCAATTTTCAACAATGGTTCATTTTATCTTGCTTCAGACTCAGCAAAGGTAATTAGAACTTCAACCAGCGACATAATTGTCGGAAGCGTACCAATAGCCTCTCAGTCAGCTGCTCTTACAACCGTCTATTTTGGCGGTTCACCTGGAACTGCAGCGCAAGCGGGCACAGATGTACTATTTGTACCTATTACGGCAGTGCATACCATTCAATTTACTACTGCAACAGCTATACCAGCAGGAGGCGATGTGCTCCTTACTTTTCCAGGGGCCACTAACAACAATGCTGCTTCGCCCTCTGCAACCCTTTTTGCATTCAATAACTTGAATGCATCAGGCGGTCTTCCCTCAACAATAGTTACAGAAAATATAACCTGCAATGCTAACTCTTTTGTAAGCTCACCTCAAATTATGTGTGAATCAACAGCTGGGGTAAGTGCAGGCGTAACAGTAACCATAATCATAGGCTGTACCGCCCAGTCAGGCGGTGCGTGTACCACCCAATCTCCAAGACTCATTAACCCCACCAAAACACAAAGCAGTGGAAATGCAGACATCTGGAAGGTGAGAATTGATACTAGAGACGCTGTTGACATCAATCTTGATTCTGCAACCGTTGCGGTTGGAACCATTGAGTCAGTAACGATTAGAGCCACTATTGACCCAAGTCTGACCTTTACCATAACCGGTATCAGCAATACAACCGCTTGGAGCACTGGAAATGCAGGGTGCTCTGCAGTTGAAACAACCAACAGCGGTCTAGCCTCAACTTCAACTGATGTTAATCTTGGTACGGTCTCAAATACCCCAAGTGGCACTGACACAAAAATACGCAACATTGCAGGACAAAGAATTGATATAACCACAAACGGCGCAAATGGATACATACTTACCGCTACCTCGAGTGGGCATCTTATAAATCCCGCAACAGGCTTTTTCCTCAACGATAGTACCTCGCCTGTTGCTTTCCCAAGTGCTCAGAATTTCTTTGGACTTCACCCGTGTGGTCTTGATGTAACTGCCGCAACATGGAATTCAACTGCAAGCCAAACGTGTAATTCATATATTACTGGCTCAACTGACCCAATTTGTCTGTATGCATGGCCAAATACCGTTACGCCTATTGGCCTTGCAAGTGACACAACAGGCCCAATTGGTGTTAATGCCGGTGTTACGGGAAATGGTGTGACAAGCGTGTCATACGCTGTTGGAGCTGATGCCGGCGTGCCTCCAGGGGAATATCGTACTGTTGTGACCTATGTGGCTACTCCCGCCTTTTGATGACTGATGACCAATGATTTATGGTCAATTAACCTCATTACTCTTTTTTTTTGGCATTAACCATTAGACATTAATCATTTTACTATGAGTCTATTTTGTGGTATAATACCCCATCGTCCTCCGAAGCTCTTTGAGCGTAGGAGGAGTACCTTAACAATTCATCCTGAGAAAGAAGGAAAATAGATATGTTTCGCTTTATCCCATTCTGGGAATGGCCTTTTCTAGGGCTAGTCCTTCTTGCTGCTATTGTTGGCACATTCAAATTGTTGACCAACACACCAGTCGAACTACTTAACATAGTCATAGATATCCTTTGCATAGGTTTTTTGATAGCGTATGTAGTTCGAACACTGATCCAAGCAAGGAATCGCCAAAGAAGTAAAAAGGGAGATGGAAATGTTTCGCAATCTTAAAAAAAGGGAATGGACACTCTTGATTGCACTTGCAGTCATTACGTTTATTCTCATGAGTGCCTACCCAAGCAGCATCGCAAAAAGAGACTATTTTAGAATCGTCTTTAGGGTAGTATGGATTATCATCGACATCGTCTGGATTATAAAAATCCTGAAACGTGCAAAGCTGCGCTCAGAAATTGAGCCTAAGCTTTGAAGAACATGTCTCTCTGGGACCGAATGTATGTGATTCTCACTATCCTTTTAGGATTGACTATCCTTCTTGCATTCCCACAGTACGCAACTTCTTGGCTTATGCCATTTCATGTGGCTACAGGTCTTTTCATGATCTGGCTTGGAATTAAGAGATTTCGAGTCAGAAAAAAGTCACAGACTAGCAAGATTGAAGGAGGAACTGGTGGATAACTTAGAGCCTAATAACCCTCAGTGGGAGATTACTCCTGCCGGATGGTTTTTCGTTCTGGTTCTTGTCATTTGTGGCATCGTTGTTTGGAAAGCTCCAATCAATGAGCCTCATAAGCAAGAAGCCACAACGACGCAGCAGATAACCATAGGTCCTCTACTCACATAGAAGGAAATGTCTAAATGAAATGCTTCGTACTACTCTTGGGCACAACACCATTGCTGATTATCATAATCAGCGCGTTATTTAACGCAGGAAAGAATGAGCTAGGTGGTTTTATCCTCCTTCTGCTCATTGTTGCATATGTTCTCGCGTTGATAGAAATCTATGTCAGGCGAATGCCTGAATGGTCTCCAAAGACAGAAATCAGATCAAAGGAGAAAAAGTAGGTTAGGCAAGCTATCAATGCAGCCGATGTGGCAAAAGCTACACAGCCAACAACCGTCCGATGCCGCTTGCTGAAAAAGGTCACTCGGAAGTAAAATGCCGAAAAAACCTCAAAACACTCTTGCCGTAGCTTGAATCCCAGCTCACATACGTGACAGGGCGAATCGAGAACATTAAAAAATGGCTCGAAGAGCCTGAGGAGAGCTAAGTGAAGTTTTTTAACGTCAATTTGGCTTACTTTTTGGCAGGTGCAGCACTTACTGCCTGTATTCTCGCTGCCAGCGGCTGCGGGGAAAATGTTGGTGCTGTAACCGTGAAAGAAGAAATCTCGTCTCACAGAATGCCTGACGGGACAACTTGTTTTGTCATCAAGTATGCCGGCTCAGTCGGCATGAGCTGCAGGTAGAAAGGAACAAATAAATGTATAATCCGTTCAAAACGGTATTCTACGAGCGTCGAAAATTGCTACTGCTCATACCCGATTTCATTCTGGTAAGCGTAGCCCTTCAGTTGATCCAACCAGACAATTTCATGAACTTCCTTGACTTCTTTTTTGTTACCTTACTCATCGTAATGGTGACAAGCTACATGTACGATGTCGCAGTAGGGGCGCACAATGCAAACCCTCCACAAGGGTTTTTCAAAGGCCACCGTACTCAGGATGAATAATAACAGATATATCTGCCAAAAAAGTCTGTCAGACACTCGCTGTCTGAATAGGCTTTCAAAACAGGTGTACCTGTCACTCTTTCCCCCCAAAGCCAAATGCCGAGGGGGGAATTCCTAATTTCAAATTCCTAATTCCTAATCAAGTTATTAATTACTAAAAATTTCTCAAACTTCTCGACCACGCTCGAAGAGTAAGTAAATATTCTTTATACTTTATTCTCCATACTTTCATCAAACTATACGCTGTACGCTTTCCTAACTTCACGCTGTTTCTATCCCTTGAAACTTAGTGTATAAAGTACTATAATACCCATGAACTATGAAATGGCCTGAAACATTGAGCCTAATACGACACGACGAATCTGCATATAACAGACTAAAGCCTCTAAAAGCTGCCAACCCGCTTTACCAATCATTTGAAAAATCATTCAACGAAGACCCTGAATCCAGCGAAACGATTCGACTTGCCCATGAAGTAAAAGACATGTTTGCCATGAATGTGGCAGATCACAATACTCCGCTTGCGCAAAATGCAGGTCACCAAGCAGAAAAAATGGCTAGTGAGCTAAAAAACCTCATAAAACCACCCGACGTTATCTTCTACTCTCCCTATGAAAGAACCAAAGAGACCCTCAATCGCATGATAACGGGCTGGCCTGAGCTCCAAAATATTAAGTCGTACGAAGAAGAACGAATTCGTGAACAAGAACACGGACTGGCTCTTCTGTATAACGACTGGAAAGTATTCCATGCGCTCAATCCAGATGAAAAAACGCTTTATGAGCGTCAAGGTCTCTATTGGTACCGCAATCCTAGAGGGGAAAATGTACCTGATGTCAGAGAAAGACTTCGCTCATGGATGAATACCCTCACTCGAGACTTTGCAGAACAAAACGTTCTGGCAGTAACACATCACTTAACGATTCTGGGAATTCGGGCAAATCAAGAGAGAATGAGCGCTGAGGAATTTATACGTATTGACCGAGAAGACAAACCAATTAATGCTGGAGTAACTATCTACACAGGTGACCCAACTCAAGGCAAGAACGGAAAGCTCCTACTTGATGTGTACAATAAAAAGCTATATTGAGATTTCATCAATACACAATTTTTAAATTCAAATTTAAAATTTTTAATCAATTTTTAAACATTAAAACATTTAGATTTGATTTCAAATTAAAAATTAAAAATTTCGATTTATCTCCTCAATTCAACACTCTCTCCGGCACAATTGCTGATTTTTGCGTCATTTCTTGAGCATTTATCATAGGAAGTGTAAAGAATACGCTTGTCCCTAACCCCTCTTTTGACTCTATCCAAATCTTCCCATTGTGTGACTCGACAATTACTTTGGCGATATAAAGCCCAAGCCCAGTCCCCTCGCCTCGCCTCATGCTATCAGCTTGGTTAAACTGACTGAAAAGCATTGAAAGCTTTGAGGTAGGGATACCAACACCAGTATCTTTTACCTCAAGCTGGAGATAATTCTCAGTTGGTTTGGCTGAAATAGTGATACTTCCACCCTCGTGACTGTACTTTATGGCATTGGATATCAAATTATTCAATACTTCCTCAATTCTAAGGCTATCAAAGTCAAAAAAGGGAATTGGTACCTTTAGGTCATTTACAAGTGAAATAGACTTGTTTTTGGCCAGATACGTGAGTGTTTTGATGCTATTGTCGATTGCATTTTCGATGCTTCCTTTTGAAAGCTTTAATTCATACTTTCCAGCATCAACTTTTGCTGCATCCAAAAGCTCACTTACATCTTGCAACAGCCTCTCCGTTGAGTCAAAAATAACCGTATTCATCTTTTTTCTGTCTTCATCTGAAAGCTCGGTCTCAAGCATCATACTTGAAGCGCTTTTTATAGCCGTAAGAGGCGCCCGCAATTCATGAACCACCATGCTCGTAAAGCTTTCACGCAACTTTTCTAACTCCTTTTCCACAGTAATATCTTGCATGGTTAGGGACACTCCGATAATTGCTTCTGTTGCATGAGACAAAACCGGTGTTAGATAGACATTGAAATGGTTCCCATAAATCTCCAAGTTCCTGTGAAACGTACTCTTCCGTAATTCGACTATTTCCTTTATCTCAGTTATCAGGCTCGGCTTAGCCCCAAAAGCAGCCAAAACTTCGTAGGTATCTGCCTCTCCTTTTAGCCTCAAAAAATTACGTGCCGCATTGTTGATTGTCATCAGTCTAAATTTGCCTTCCTCTAGCAGAAAGAGCATCGCACCGCTTCTAAGACTAGATATTAGTGAGTCAATCTTCCCCTTTTCAGTATCAATTACTGTCTGCAATCTTCCAATCGCAAGTTGAGTCTGATTTACAATTTTATAGAGCATACTCATGTCTTCGTCTTGATACACATGAGCATCTTTTGATGCAATTGTTATGATTCCAGCCAATTTGTTGTTAAGAACCAGTGGAATGTTGAAATATGATAAAGGTACCCCATCAAACAATACTCCATTATTTAAAAGTGCATCATTTTTGACAACCTTCTCATCAATGGCAAGCCCCTTTACACTTTCATCAATTCCATACAATGCAGACAACACGATATTTTTAACACCTTTTGAAAAATTATCACCCACAGCTTCCTTTAAAAAAGTCTTTAGAACGATATTTTTATTATCAATGATGGCGTAGGAAATACTGGTGAGACGAAACATATTACCGGCAGTAGTCGCTATTGTCTCTGCGATATCTTTCGGACTGAGGGAATATCCTATCTTTTCTTGTACACTGCGGAGAATTGAGAGCTCATAGAGTTGTCTGGAGAGTTCTTTTTGTTTTGCTTCCAGTTCTTTTTTTGCCCGTTCATAACGAAGGGATAAAAAAACAGCCGCAAGACCAAAACAAACAGTGGAAAATATAGCGAAGAAGATAGCCATAACCTTAGTGATTGGTTGTTAGTTATTAGTTATTAGACAATAAACAACCTAATGTAAGTATTATGCAAAATGGATAAAGAAGCAAGAATGATGAATTATGAGTAACGAACTATGAATAGTTTAGTTCTCGAGAGTACCTCGAACAATATTCTTCGAGTGAAATGAAGTGAAATCGAGAAGTTGGTGTCCCACCGTTTCTTTTACGAAACGGTGGGACGAGTGTGAATTCGCAGGTCGTAGACCCTGAGCTTGCAAGCAGTGAGCTTGTCGAAGGGTTAAGGATAGGAAATTCCATCTCTCTCGTAGCCCTTCATGAGTTCATCCCATGAAGGTCTACGGCGGGAAGCTTTCATAGCAGCTTCATTCTGAGCAGCAAGCTGGGCAAGCATGCTCCGAATCTGTTGCCTTCGCTCCTCCATCTTCGGAAGAATTTCATCAAGAAAGAGGAGTTCCTCTTCCATGATATCTTTGCCGGAAAATTCAAGAGCCATTTTCAACCTCCAACTTTGGAATTTCTATTCCACCCTTTTTGGATGGTTTTCCTTCACCAAAAAACGGCGAGGATGAAGGGGCATTTGCCCTGTCCTCTTTTTCCATTCTTTTGATGGCAGAAGCCAACTTCTTTGCCCGCTTCTTCTTCAGTTTTTTGGCCTTTTTTCCTACTTGAATTAGCTCTGAAAATTTCCGTAGGTCTGAGGGTCTGAGCTCTTTCTTCTTGAGCTTTTTTGCAAACACCTCAAGCTCACGACCCACAAATTTTGTGTGGATACTAACAACAGTTTCAAGAAAGTTTTCAAGTGAGTCATACCAAGCCGGCTTTGCACGAACTGGTAGATTTTGAATAGCAATAAGCCTTCGTTCTAGATCTTCGGTGTCCATTACTTTCTCCTTTTCCCTACTGGTGGCGGGTCGATGTCCGGCCTGATTATGGCAAATGGTAACACATAAGCTCCCAAAAAAAACGGAATAAGCCAATAAGACCATCCCACATAATAAATGCAGAAATATAGAAGTGGTGGAGTTATAATTGCCCCATACATTCTCATAACTGCATCTCTTTTTGCACCATCAGCCCATCTGTCCACCGCTAAGTGGCCATTTATGGCAAAAAATGCTAGGCCTCCCAAAATCCACCAAACGGTAGATGTTTCCATGACATTTCTCCTAACCTTGTGGGGTGAGTGACCAAGCATTATCGCCCAGCTTCACCCACAGCGCGTTATTATCCTGAGGATTAATCCCCAAAATAACTTCTTGACTGTGATGAAGTAGTTCAATGCATGCATTGATACGACCCATCTCTATATGCGGAAAGAGTTCGTGGACATCAGTAAGAGCGATTGCATGCCTCATTCTTACGTGAGGTATCAGCTCAAGTCTTACTTTCCGAATCTCTTCTTCGGTTGGAATAATAGACTGAACTTTCTTTTTCAAAGTTGCTCTCTACTTCTCCTAGAAAATTTGGATTTCTTTTGGCCCATTGGTCTGTTTTGCATAATCCTCAACCTTGCGGATGAAGATACCATGTTGATTGAGAACAGGCTCAAGTTGAGCTCTGGTTTCCTGCACTGATATAACTGTGTTTCCGTCTGGAAGTGTTATCACAGAGTGGTCTTCAAAACACTGCAAGGTTGCAAATGCTTCAGGTGTTACCAGAATGTTTTTACCATTCCGATCTCGTCTTGGACTGAGTTCTACAAGAACTCTCCCCTTTTGAGCAATGTTTGTTGAGTTTGCAACATCATCTCCCGTATCGGTTATAGGAAGTTGTGTACCGTTAACGAAGTTCACAACTTTCCCATTTTGATACATAGATATATCTGCTATGGTATGGTTGGAAAAAGCCCGTGGTCCGGGCTCGCCTCTTACATGAAGCATAGTAAAGCCGTCAGACATTTGTGCTCCTTTATATTTTTGATGCTTCGATTTAACTCAGCATCTGCGGTTCGATGTTACTCGAACCTTGACCTGCGAATTTTCAAAGAGCTTCGCCTCTTGCGAAGCGATGCAGACCCCCGAAGCTATTTTAGCGAAGGTGGGTCAATGTACCCTCTTTCGCTTAAGCTTCAGAAGGGCAAGCTGCCCTAGTTAGTTTAACGAGCAAGGTTTGATCCTTGGCCTGAATGCACGGCTATGCCTTTAAGGCAGTGCGCATTTTTCCCAAAGATATTATGTGGGAATTATACTCTCTTTTCAGGGGGAAATCAAAACTATGAGATTAGATTAGGTTGCAGGTTGCAGGTTTTAGGTTGCAGATAAGAACTAGCTAAGTTACTAATAACCAATCACGAATAACAGAATGTGTGGTCCCCCGCCTGTCCTTCTGCATGAAGGGCAAGGCGGGAGAATATTTACGTAGGTCGTTGTGGCTAGTCTTCGTAGCCGTAGTAATTGTAGTAGCTTTCAGTGAAAGGCTTGAGGGGCGGCATGCCTGAGGCAATCCGCTCTTCACGCCACTTCTTCATGATTGATGAATTGGTACGTGCACTAAAACTCAAACCAATAGATCTTTCAGTTACACCTGGACCTGCAAGCTGAATCATGTAGTTAATGAAAAATCTCACGTGCTCGCGGGCTAGGTCGATTTGTTCGTTTTCAGCGAGAAAAGAGAAATATGCTTGCATATCCTCTTCACCAGACTGCTGGTATATCTTGAAATGCTCTGCTCGTCTTTTTGCCGCATCCCGTATCCTATCAAGTGATTCTTGAATCGGAAGGGGGCGAATTGCGGGCTTGCGTGGAGCACGATACAATCGCTCAAGAAACTTTTCACTTTCTTGAGTATCAGCAGAAATCGGCTTTTGCTTACCGATAGGCTTCTTGATGGCTTTCATGCCGGATAATACCGTTATGCTTGAGCCTCGAATTCGATTTACTGGCATTCCTATCTCCTTTTGCCTTTCTTACCGCGAATTAATTGTGGCACTACTGGAACATCTTTCTGGGCTTGAAGCTTTGCCTCACGCTCTTCATCTTGAAGTATTGACCTCAAGCGCGTGAGCTGAGAACAGAATTCCTGCTCAGTAAGTATTGTCCTGTCTTTCTCCTTTGTGCCAATCGAGTGCCTTAAGACAGCATCACGACTGGCTAAAAGTGCTTTTCTGAAGGACGAATTCTTACCAAGAGCGTCATATGCTCGTGTCAGAAGCTCCTGATACCCTTTTGACTCTCTTGGGTATGCAACACCTTTCCAGTAAAGAGTTTGAGCTTTCCACCAGTTGATGTTACGCCCTCTTCTTTTGGCTCCAATTCCTACAAGAGTACAAATGTGCTCTTGGATTGGCTGGTCATTTGTTTTGAATGACTGCAAAAGTCCTTCCATGCTGTTGCATTTCACCCCATCAAAAACGAAAGGGTGAGGAGTAAAGTTAGAAAGTGCATTTGCTGGATATTTTTCCTTTGAACCTATATCCACTTTTTTACCACATTTCAGGAATCACAAATTGCTTCCAATTAACAGGCCTGCTGTCGAATATATGCAGAAGGTGTTTCCGTGCATTTTTCAAACGCTCAGGATCTACCTTTGATATATTCATTATTTCGGCATTGGGATTGTTTGGGTCGTAATAACCGGAAGCTATTACGAAATCGTCGTTCCAAGGAAAATTTGCCCAGAAATGACTGAGCATAAACTGGAACATTTCGACATCTTCGTTGCCAATGTAACGAGTCATTGCCATAGCGTTTTTCCTTTTCTATTCCTTCAAGGCCAGCTCATCTAGCATGCTGAATAGTTTTGCAACTGATTCGGTATGCTTTTCTTTTGCGTTCTGCCAAGCTTCTCTCAGAGAATTTGCTTGGCTACTTCCTTCAAGTGCCTGTACATCCATCGCATTATCTACGAATTTCCGATACTTTTTCCATGTATCTTCTTTTCGATCTGACGCCGGCTGTACCTCACTTTGATAGAAGCTAAGCATTTCCGATGTACTTGTTACCATCTTATCTCCTTAAATGAATTTTTCAGTTCCGCATTTGAGGCAAGTTTGACCATAACGGCCTAACTCTCCTCCTTCGGGTCCTTCTGAATTGATCCATGGGTTACCCCATCTGTGTTCGCCGCTTTTAGGGCAGTTTTGAGATATTACTTGTCGCTTCTGCTTATTCCCATGCAAATATCGCACGAGCATGAATATGAAGGGTGAGGCAAGAATGACTCCTACTAACCCCCCTGTTAGAGAATTCGAATTGGGCCCTCCTGTTAAAGCAATAGCCACCGACTGACTGATGATTTGTCCCGACAAAAATATTCCGCAAAGAAAAAGTGTAAACGTCCGAATCATGGTCTTCTCCTTTGATTTGTTTGAATTCTTAACTAAACGCTAACCGCTACCGGCTGTACGCTAGTCTGACCTACGAATTATTAATGTACAGTTTTGACAGCCAAACAAGTACTGCGTTTGTACAGGCCGACTGACAAAACGAATGGGGATATTATACTCCTTCTTTCTGAGGGTGTGCAACTATGGGCTTAAAATATTTGAATCTGAAAAAAGCTATAGGATAAGAGATAATAGCTGAATAGTTATATGGATGCATGGTTAATAGTCTTTATCTTATAGCTATTTAACTATCTAACCATTTAACTATTTATTGATTACTTTGTTAGATTCTCGAGGCGGTCGGCGGTCTTTTTACTTCCAATAACAATGATATAGGTACCAACTACAAAACATACCCCTTTAATAAGAAATACGCTCACTGAAAAAATATTGCTATACGAAATTTGAAGGTAAGAATTGACAGCATCAATGATAATTCCAAGAGCAAGAAAAAGAACTCCCGTCCCGATACTCTGAAATCCCTTAGCTAAAATTCCACTTCCGAATTTCTTAGTAACTTGGTACATGATGACAGCAGCTGCAATTGCAGCAAAAGCAGCTATAAAAGATATCCCATTTACCACAACAGTTAAAAACTCTATTTTTTCAAGCATAGTTAATATTAACCAGTTATTCTTACAATTGTAAAGCTATTCTTTATGATGTCCCCGCTTTTACCGGCTCTGAACCTATTGGGGAATTGGCAAGTTGGTCAAGGGCGTGGTTGAGGTCATCCATCGAGGTTGAGGAGATGGGAGCAGGTTCATTTACGGGCTGACTAGCTACAGGAGCAACTACAGGAGTTGCGCTCACAGTAGAAACGAAAGGAGGAGGCGCCGCTGGAGGTGTCGGTGCAACAGCCGCTGCCGAAGTAGCTGAAGCCATACCCATCATGCTGGGAAGCGCTGTGCCTGAAAGTGCTGGATATGCGGTCAAAATCGACTCCATGGTCTTTTTAACAATCATTCCGGATAGCTCAACAAATTGATTGATAAGACCTTGAAGCGTTGCTTGAGGATCTCCCTGAATTGCAATGACCTCACCAGTTGCGTCAACTTCTACTCCAGGGACATTTTTTACTTTTGCAAGGGTGATATCTGGACCCAATATCAACATTTGCTTTTTAATAAGCTCTGAGAACATTTTTTTATAATCTGTATCTGTAGCTGGCTGCATGGCAGTAATAATAATTTTTAAATTCAAATTTAAAATTTTAAATCAAATTCAAATTTTCTAATGAGTCAATTCATTAAAAATTAAGAATTAAAAATTAAAAATTTAATTTTAGGCTTCACCTAACAATCTTTTTACCTTAGTTATCAAATCACTATGACTTACCCGATATTTGAGGATGTAGTCAATTGCACCTGCATTTAGTGCCTCTTTTACCATTTCTTCATGTCCAAAATTGGTAAGCATGGCTACTGGCATTTGTGCGGTTGCTGGGTCTGCTTTGAGCTCTCTTAGGACATCATTGCCAGACTTATCAGGCATCATTTGATCAAGAAGTATAAGGTCGTACTGCTCTGCTTTTGCCATATCAACAGCAGACTGACCATTTGCCGCGACTCTTACCTCATAGCCCGCTTGACGCAGAGCTGTTTCAAAAACAACGGAGGTTTCTTTTTCATCATCAACAAGCAATACCTTTTTCATAAATTAGGTTGTAGGTTGTAGGTTTTAGGTTGTAGAAAAATTCCCCCATCTACTACCTACCCACTACGCCGCTATGAAATAGCTAGTCCTCTTGGAGGGCTCACTACCACCTACTCTCAGGCTAGCATTCTTACAATAAAAAAACAAGAGCTTTTGTTTGGGTCTATCTTTTTCTGAAGTAAAAAGGAGCATCAATTTCATTTTCTTGAAGCTGTTTTAATATATATGGTTCAAAATTTGCCGTATAAGAATCGTCATCATCAGAGTGATTGGCTGCTTTTAGTAAGCTCTCTTCACTATTGAGTATAGAGATATCAGAATCCCCCAAGACTCTTAGGGTATTAAAGTAACTGTCCCACCTGAGCTTCCTATCAATTTTTATGCTTCCGTTTTTGACGAGTTCTCTGTAATTTTTATACTCCCCCATCTTCGTGAATAAATCCTTCGTTAACTCCAAATCAACCTCTGGAGACGGTACTGGTAAATCAGGCAACAACATGATTGGCACCATTTCTTTATCTCTTTTCTGTGCTATTTTGATAAGATTTCCTCTGTGTATGACGTCGCTTTGACCTCTACTATTCATGTATTCTTGCATTACTCTTTGAGTTGATATAAATAGACCTCCCTCGGAAAGACGATTTATTGAGATTCTTTTGATACGAGCGTACTCTTTCTCATTCGTGTGTTCTATAAGACGCATGAGCCTGACACAATCAAACTCCTCGTTAATATACTTTAAATTTCTTTCGTATCGAATGTGTGGATTGGCGTCTTTGAGGCTACTAGGTATATTTACGTCTACTACTGTTATATCTACATTTCGTGCGTACTGTTTCATTTTTTGGAACGTATCATGCGCAGTCGGTGAACCGAAAGACATAACTCCACCTGCTACATCAAGCATAGAAAAGTCGGCAAGCTTTTCTTCTTTGTATCCGAGAAGCTCTACCATAACCGCATCAACGTGAGCGTATCTCCCCCGAAAAGTCATCATCCATTGTTCTTGAGGAAGAGATTTCCATTCCTCCACTCTCCCTACTTTCCACGCACCATAATCAAACAATTCCTTTTCCATGAGGGAAATTATACACCTACTGATTACTTTTAGACTAAAGCTTGTAGGGTTTGAGGTTATCTACATTGAATGGATTTTCGTTTGAACTCTAAGAATTATGCTGATTCTGCGCTATATTCACCTACAGGATAATATTTACACTATAACAGAAAAATATCAGCCAAACCCCCGTGAAACGCGTTGCACAGCAATAGATAATGGTCTCGTTGAATGGATAAAAAACTTTAATAAGTCATTCTGCTGACGAAATCCTGTAATTTATTTTCAGGATCTAGATTCCGGACCAAGTCCGGAATGACAATCCTACAACCTACAACCTACAACCTACAACCTATTTAATCTTCCACGTCTTTCCATCAGTTACAAACTCGATATCTCCCATCTCATCGGTTCTATAATATGGGATATTATTTTGTTGTAGAATTCCAAGCACTCCATTGTTGGGATGACCATATCTATTCTTCTTTCCAACAGATATAACTGCTGCTTTTGGAAGTATGTGCTGAAAGGTATATTCGTCTACTCCGGTCTTTGACCCATGATGAGGTGGCTTGAAAACATCAATGTCAGTAAGAGTTGGCATTATAGAATTCAAAATTTGAAACGGTATGTCACCTGTCAGAAGGACATGAAAACTACCATACGAAAGGTCCTGAGTCAACGAATAGTTATTTGTATCCTCCTCTCCTGAATGCGTATACTCAACGGTCGGCCACAGAGTTTTGATGGCAACTCCATCAGATAATTTCACACTGTCGCCTCTGTAAATAAAATTCTTCTTGATGCTTTCCATAGCAATATGCTGGTTTAACTGCTTAAATACATCTGTATCTTTTGGCGCATCACTTGTTCCAAAATAAAGGACATTATACTTTTCAAACACATCAATAAGCCCTGTGAGATGGTCAGCATCTGGATGCGTAAGATAGATAATTTCTATATCCCTGTCCCAAAAAGGCATGTGATTTGCAAGGCAATCTAGCACATTTGAAGCTGGTCCACCGTCAATTAAAATGTCTGCACCTTGTGGTGTGCGTATAAATATCGAATCGCCTTGTCCCACATTGCAAAACGTTATATGCAGCTTTTTATCAGTATACTTTGCATACTGATAAATCGCCGTCGTTCCAAGTACAAATAGTGAGAGTGCAAGTAGCAGTAAATACTTTTTCATGTCTTCTTGCGCGTTGCCAAAATACAAGTTAGCAATAATAGATAGTATCCGCATAAAAGAGTTACAGGTATACTGCCAACCTCTAGCCTTCCAGCAAATTTTGAACTCAAATCGACTATAGTCTCGAAGTACCATAAAAATGGATGAGCCAATAAAAGGAACGGAAAGGATAATGGCGCCCATACTATTGAAGTGATGCTTGCAAGTCCACCTGCAACCATAAGTGGCGGTATTGTCCAAAGCAGTAAAGCATTTACGGCAATAGAGCTCAGAGAATACGAGGAAAATGCGCTAAGCATGATGGGAATGGTAGCAAGCTGTGCTGCAACTGTTGTGCCTATATCATCCCTAACAAATTTCAATACTTTCAAATGCATCATTCTATCTACTAGTGGCTTTATATAAATGATACCGACAGTTGACGCAAAGGAAAGTTGAAATCCACTATCAGAAATAAGTTCTGGTTTTATAAAAAGCATGACAAAAGCAGTAACTATGAGTATATATGCGCTATAATTTTGTTTTCCGAAAGCAAGTGCAGCAAATGCAAAGATGGCCATAAGTGATGCTCTTACAATTGGTGGGTCAAAGCCAGAAATGAGGCTATAAAATGAAATTCCAAGCACCGTGAAAAGTATAGCAACCCTTCTTTTCACGAAAAGAGAGAAAAAACCGAGCAAAAAACCTGCCACAAGTGACACATTACTTCCGCTTGCAGCAACCACATGGAGCACCCCAACATCTCGTAGTCTTTGATAGTATTCGGTATCTATCTTGTCCTTTATTCCAAGAACTATTCCCAATAAAAGTCCCGACTCTTTTGGCGGTAAATACATTTCAAATGCAGATATTACTTTTTGGCGGAGTATGCCTGTAATTGCTAAGAATTGATTTCTTGGAAGTTTTTTTACATTGGAATTTTTCACAGTTAGCAACGCTTCTTTGTCTTTGCTTTCTATTTGCGTTACTACCCCACTTATCTTTACCCTTTCCCCATACCCAATTGGTTGCCCAAGTGGAAGAGAAATTAGCATATCGTTGACAAAGAAATATTGTCCGAAAGCATTCCTTTTTGGCTCTTGCAAAAAAGTGTGCTCCATCGAAATCTTATCCCCTACAACGTAGACGTGCCGTTCTGAAAAGAAGAAAAAATAACGAGTTGTAAGAATTGAAAAAAGTATGAGAAGAAATAGAAAGGGCAAGCGCATATTAATACACAGTAATACTTGCCTTAATTGCATCAAGAGTTTTTTGGGTAATTGCCTTCTTGGTTACCAATTCTTCTACAGAACTATAGGGTCTTCCATTGATTATTTTTTGCGCAGTTACGCTTCCTATTTTGGGAAGACTTTCCAACTCTGATTGACTCGCTGAATTAATACTAATGCCACTAGAAACTGCAGAATCTATGAATGAATCAGTACTGTCATTTGCTGTAGTTGTGATTGGTGTTTCGTTTTTCGAAGGAAAATATAGCTTTGCTCCATCAGTTATTTTTTGAGCAAGGTTGACTCTTTTGGAAATGTATTCTCTGTCTGCATTTTCACTTAGCCCTCCAGCTGCCACAAGCGCATCTTGAATTCGTGACCCATCTGACAACTCATATACTCCAGACCTCATAACCTCCCCGCTAACGTCTACTAAAATTTTGACACCAGTAGCCGTCACACCTTTTACCTGTGAGGAAGTCGCACTTGAAAATTCAATTTGAGGTTTTTGTGGCTTGAGATACTGAACTACCCCAACTCCGATGAGGCTAACTGAAATACCGAAGAGAACAATGAGAAGTATATTCTTTTTAAGAAATGGGGCTATTTCAGATGCAAAACCTGACGAATCCTCCATTAATTTATCGTACACATATTGTTCGAGCTTGTCGAGAACTTCTCCATGCGGACTATGTCCTTAGTCGAAGAATATATTCTATATAACAAAATTAAGTATCTTTCCTTTTACGTAGATTGTTTTCTTGACTTCATTACCTTCAAGATATTTTGCTGCTATCTCCTTACCCATCTCTTCAATCTCTTTGTTAACTGTTAACTGTGAACTGTCAACTGTCAACTCTCCCCGCTTTTTACCATTTACCTGAACGATAATAAGCGCAGTTGATGACACGAGATATTTTTCCTCAAATTCAGGCCACTTTTCCAAATGAATAGATTTCTGATTTCCGATCTCTGATTTCTGAGATTCTGTAATCTGTCGTCTGTAATCTGTAATCTGAGTTTGTTGCCACAGCTCTTCAGTCATATGAGGCGCGAAAGGCGCCAAAAGCTTCAAAAATACTTCCGTCTCCTCCCTAGTTAATTGTTGCTTGTCAATTGTTAACTGTTTGATAAGGAAGTTATACCATTCCATAAGACCTGCAATAGCAGTGTTGTACCCAAATTCCCCAATGTCTTTGGTGACTCTTTTGATGGTTTTGTGCATAAATTTAAGCTTGTCTGCATCCTCAAAGACTGCCGTGCTATCGCTCGCAGTGACATTTGAAAGTAACTTCCATACTTTTCTCAAGAATTTATGCATTCCATCTATTCCACTATCTCGAAAATCTCCACCATCAGAATAAGCTCCCAAAAACATTAAGTATGCTCTCAGGCTATCAGCCCCATATTTTCTTATATATTCGTCTGGAACAACTACATTTCCCTTGCTTTTACTCATCTTTGCACCATCTTTGATGATAAGCCCGTGAGCAAAGAACTTTGTAAATGGTTCGTCAAACTCTACCAATCCCAAATCTTTCAATACCATTGTGACAAAACGTGAATACAAGAGGTGTAATACACTGTGCTCAGCTCCGCCAATGTACATATTAACCGGTAGCCACTTCCTTGTCCTTTCTATATCAAAAGCATTGTTTTCTATATCAGTTGATGGATATCTTAAAAAATACCACGAACTATCTAAAAATGTATCAGACACATCTGTTTCTCGTCGAGCTTTTCCCTTACATTCAGGGCAAGTAGTCTCATAAAATTCGGGGTGTGAGGCTAATGGAGAGCTGCCTGTCCCCTCAGGTCTCCAATTTTGCACGTCCGGAAGCAGAACGGGCAAATTTTCAGGCTTTTCCGCATACCAACCGGGCATATTTTCTACTTGACCTTTGTATCTCTTTGCACAGTCTTCACAATAAATCATAGGAATTGGAGCCCCCCAGTATCTCTGCCTTGAAATAAGCCAATCCCGAAGATGATAGTTACTCTTTTTGAGGCCAATTCCCTTTTCTTCAAGCCAACTTATGACTTTCCCCATATCTTTTGGCGCGTGAAAACCATTCCACTCATCAGAGCCTATAATCTCCCCGTTACCTATATATGGCTCCTCAGTTGGATTATATTCATTTGGTTGTTTTGGTTGAATTACTGGGACAATCGGTAGACCATACTTCTTAGCAGTCGCGAAGTCTCTCTGGTCATGAGCGGGAACTGCCATTATGGCGCCCGTCCCATAGCCAGCCAAGACGTAATCTGCCACCCATATTGGAATTTTTTTCATATTCGCGGGATTGAGCACAAAAAGACCGGAATCAACCCCTGTTTTCTCCTCCGCTGAACCTGCTTGCCCTGAGCTTGCCGCATGGGTTCTCTCAATATCACTCTTTCCGGCAACTTCTTCTACGTACTTTTTGACCTCATCAGTATTTGCCATTGACCATTTACCATGTACCATTGCCTCAACCAACGGATGCTCTGGGGCTATTACCATAAAAGTAGCCCCAAAAAGGGTATCTGGTCTTGTAGTAAAGACTTTAAGACGTGCACAAAGACTGTCAAGAACAATGGGCTCAATTTCACCACATATATGCTCATCTTCAGCCTCAAAATCAATAATTGTTCCTCCAATTTGGGATTTTATGTAATCAGCTCGTTCTGCTGGGATAGCGTAGTCATTTGAAGCTCGCAGGATAATTATTTCCTCCACATTTTTCTTTATAGCTTCACTATCAAATTCCCAATGAAAGCTAGCCTCAAATGGCCGTGCATGGTCTGTAAATCCGGGCTGCATGAAGCCAGCTGCAAGCACCAGCTTTTTTATGGGGCTCTTCAGCTTCTCAACTACCTTAAGCGCAACTGCAGCTCCCAAGCTATGTCCTAAAAGTACTGTATTCTCATCAAAACGAGCATTATCAAGCACAAATTGAGCTTGTTTTTCTACATCAGGTGCGTTGGTGTGAGGCAAATTCTCAGCCCAAACTGAAGTACTTACTTTTGAGAGCTTCTCTTTGAGCCATGGAAAGAAATTAGCCTCAACTGAGCCGGTATAGCCATGCAACAGTACAAAATTTCTATCCTCAAGAACAGGAAAATCAATCTGCGCACCCTCACTTTTCCCTATCCAGTTGCGCTGGGCTGTCTTCACCTTTTCAGTCCAATCAATATTCTCAAGCCCATCTAAAAGCCTGTCAGCATAGCTTGTTATTCTAAAGAACCACTGTTCAAGGTCACGCTTCTCAACTTTTGTACTGCACCTCTCGCATTCACCATCAATAACTTGCTCATCTGACAATACAGTTAAATCTTTTGGACACCAGTTGACGAGGGCCGTTTTACGGTAAGCAAGCCCTTTACGGAACATTTCAGTAAAAAGCCACTGGGTCCATTTATAATAATCAGGGCTATAGGTCTCAACTGTTCTATCCCAATCAAAAGAATTTCCAATAGATTTTAGTTGGCGGTAAAAGTTCTTCTCTGCGCTTTTTGACTGTTCTTTTGGGTGACGACCAATTTTTATGGCGTAATTCTCAGAGTGAATGCCAAACCCATCAAGCCCAATAGGCTCAAGAACATCCTTTCCTTGCATGCGCATGAATTTTGCATACACATCAGCCCCTGTAAAAGCATACATATTTCCTACATGAAGACCTTCAGCTGAGGGGTATGGGAACATCATGAGGTTATAAAAGGGGTTTTCTGCCCTATCCATATCCATACTAAAAGTCTTATCAGACTCCCACTTCTCCTGCCATTTAGCCTCAATTTCTTGTGGATTGTATTTGTTCTCTGTGTTTTTGTCTTCCATAAACTATTAGCTATTAACTATTTAGCTATTTATTATCCATCCCTATTCTATCAAATAGCTCCCGTAGATTCATATCACGTAATTTTTTGAATGAGGTTTTAGGTTTCGGGTTTTAGGTTTTAGCTAATAAATTAATATATTTACCAAACTCATCCGCATCCTGTAACCTGTAAGCTATAACCTTATATGCTATAGGCTTAATATGGTATAATCCCTTATCTGCTAAGCTCTACTTACGTACAAAAGCACGCGTAATTTGGGTTTTAGTTAGCCCGCCTTAACTCGTCTTGGTCTTTATTGACAAGTACAAGTAGGAAGGCATGCACATTAAAAGGGAAAGGGAAAAAATAAACTATCTGGTTCTGAGAACTGACGCGCATTCGACCACCTATGTGGCATCCATACACAATTCTCGTGAGGAGGCAGAGGAAAGGATAGCGGAATTTGTATCTCATGAGCATCGCCAGACATACAAAGTCAAAGAAAATCCAACCAACAAAAAATACATTGTTGGGGACATTTACGAGGAGAAAAATTAGTGGAACCAGTTAACAGGCGAAAACGAGCCCAAAACACCGCTGCAAATGCTCTGGGAGGCATTGCCAATCAAGTTGGTGCAGCCACCCAAGGCGTATTTGAGGTAATGGCAACCTCACCGGATCTTGTTGAAGAGCTTATCACCTCAATTCCGCCCCATCTTGTCCTTGAAGGGGCAAAGGCCGTGGGAGGTGCTCTTGTCAATGGAGCTGGAGCAGTAGGGCAAGTCCTACCAGAGCTCCTTGAGGGAGCTGGAGACGTTGCCGGAGCTCTAGCCGAAGCTAGCGGAGAAGTCCTAGGCGCACTCGCCGAGGGTCTTTCAGACATCGATATCAGCACTTAATCTTTTCCTACCCAATACATCGTGCCCTGAGCTTAAAACACTCAGGGCACACCTACAAATTTGTTATTCGTGATTAGTTATTAGTTATTTAGCTGTTTAAATTTCCCTAAAACCCGAAATCTGTAACCTGTAACCTGCAACCTAATCTTATAGTATTGAATTTCCAACTCTTTTTCTGTATAATTCACGTGGGTTTGTCTCACTGATATATAAGCAGTATCTTTGAGGCCAATCACATTGACAATTGGAGTATACAGTTGGACTTGTTCCGGTATCACCAGAAGCCGTTCTTCGGGAATGGCACTGGGCGCAAGCTGGGTCCCTACGGGTGCCCCTGCTGCTGCAACGGCAGCTGGAACCGCATCAAGAAGCTCGCCCGCAACATCGCGCGCGAAAAGGTCAAGCAGCACGACCGCCGCACCAACTTTGAGGCTGAGGAGCCTCATATACGTACTCCACTCTTCCGGCCACGCCCTTCAAATGAAGAGGCGGGCCGGAAAATACTTTTCCCTAATTCATAATTCGTTTTCCCAAGTTCAAAACTGTACGCTGTACCCTGTCCTAACTTCACGCTATTAACGTCTTATAGTTTTTTGATTTTACCCCACTTTCGTGATATAATTGCCTTATTAATTCTGTGCCTAAATTAACGCACTTGCTGTGTTATGGAGGGAGCAGAAAACTCTATCGCTAAACTCTTTTGGGTAGCATGCCCTTCTGAAGCTTAAGCGAAAGAGGGTTCTTTGAAATAGTCCTGCACCCTTGTGGTGCGGGGCAACGTAGGTCAAGGTTTGGGGAAACCCGAACCAAAACAACTGAAAGGAAACCATGAAGTTCCTCCCTACCCTGTGCGTATGCGTAAGTTCAAGGAAGTCCTTCACTGGTCATAAGAAAGGCAGGAGAAATTGGCAAATCAGAAGCTTATCATCATGCAAGGTCTTCCGGGATCCGGCAAAAGCACGCGCGCAAAAGAGCTCAAGGATGAGATCGGCGAAAATGCCGTCATCTGCTCCACCGACGACTATTTTATGGTCGGAGGTGTTTACAAATTCAACCCTGACATGCTTCGTGCATATCATGGGCTGAATCTGGAACGCGCCAAGGATTTGCTCAACGAAGGCAAGACTGTCATCGTTGATAACACCAACATTGAGACTTGGGAATGCTCTCGCTACGTGCATCACGCCGTAACGATGGGCATTGAAATTGGATTTGTCCGCACAACCGGCAATTTCCAGAGCACTCATAACGTGCCCCAATACAAACTCGATTCGATGAGGGCAAAGATGCAAACTCTTACCCTCCAAACGGTTCTTGGGTAAAGGAGAAAAAATGACAAGTGACATTTCTATGCGCGAACGAATTCTCAAAGAAAAACTGGATGTTGATATAAGAACTCGCAGATTCCTTGTCGAGTTTTATGAGGAGTCACATAAAAGTGATATGGAACTCAACGAAAAATTGGCAAAGCCAGGTTTTTGGCGCTCATTACCGATTGTCCATTCCTTCTGGAAAGAACATATCGTCACCTCATGGGCTGCAAAAAAACTAGCTCTTCGTCTTCAACTGAATGCATATGCAAACTACTACCAATCGGTAACAAACACATATTACGCTTTCTGTGAAGCTGAACTGCAAGAAATACGCAGATTAAATCCGCAGATTTTCTAAATGAGAAGCATCGTGGAAAACGAGCACCGACGGCCTGAAAAGAATGGCACGGTAAAGAAAGGTGAAACTAAATGAGTATTCTACCCTATCCTGAACCCAAAGACGAAAGGATGGACAGGCTCATGGAAATGGCAAACGACCTTGCAGCCAGAATTCAAGCTGAAAAAGGCAGACTTGCCGAAGCACTTTTGCGTCAGTACGACGCGCAAGGAGAAATCCAGAAGCATCAGAGCCTGCTTGCAGC
Source organism: uncultured Gammaproteobacteria bacterium (assembly GCA_964557125.1). Taxonomy (GTDB): domain Bacteria; phylum Patescibacteriota; class Microgenomatia; order Levybacterales; family GWA1-39-11; genus CAZKYX01. Next base: position 58,068 of record CAZKYX010000002.1, on the reverse strand, counting down.
GGCAAACTACAAAATCACTGAGTCAGAAATCATTCTGAACAATCTCACCGACGGAAATTGGAGTGAGGCAGATACAAATGCTCTCAAGCCAATCCCGCACGTACCAGTTCAAAACTAGGGAGGAAGAGATGAATCCAGTTAGTATCGGTGGTTGTCTTATTGTTAACCAAGAAGATTTCCTCTTCGCCATCGGGCCAATCGGCTGCGAAACAGAAGGAAACTTCTGGTATGACATCCGGCTGCCCAATATCAGGATTGCGATCTCTTCTGACGAATTCGAAAGGATTCGTGGGAAGTTTGAACTCATCTCCTGTACATACATGGACAAGTCGGGCAGGCCTTTTGAGGCCTACATCAACAAGCCGGCTGTCATGTGCATACACAGACATGGGAGAACCAGTCATGTGTATTTCCAAAAGAACACGTGTGTTCTTGAGGTCATTACAACCGAAGCTGAGGAGCTCAAGCTCAAACGGGCGGTCCCAGCTTAAGACCTACGTAATTTCAACAATTTGTCCCACCGTTCTGTAATAAGAACGGTGGGGCTCCCAACTCACCCCCCTTAATTCCAAACTATACCCTGTGCCCTATCCTAACTATACGCTATTAATATCTCATAGTTTTTATTTTCGTATAATCGTGGTATAATTCCGCTATTCTATCTAAGTTAGAAACTACGCACTCGCTGTGTATCTTTTGAGCTTGGATGTACATTTACCCTCCTACGCTGAAAAGCTACGGAAGGGTTTGCATAGCTTCAAAAGAAGCGAAGCTCTTTAACATACGTAGGAAAAAGGAGAAAAGGTGGAAATTCTGATTAGTATACTTATCCTAGCTGGAGCACTCGGTGTGATTCTAAGCATAGGATACCCTATATACAAGAAATGGGTATATCTTCTCCATAGAACTGACGGACTCAAGCTAACTCACAGACGCCTTATAATTAAAGCCTTCTGGGCAAGTGCAGTAGTTCTTCTCATCGGGGTTATACTGGCAGTTTTTACAACTGTCTGATAAACCAGCAATTGAGTTCAAAAAACACGCTTTAAGGAGAAAGTATGAAAGAAAAGCTTGGCGAAGGGGCTCTGCAATTCAGCACTAAGGTTGCAGTTGTAACCGTGGGTGTTCAAGCACTTCTCTGGCCGATTCCATTTATTGGCCCTGGACTCGGAAGCACTTTTGTAAGCGCACTCACCAGCTCAGGCTTTATTGCCTATATGAGCTTTGGTGACTGGCGACGCAATCGCCGCCAAAAGAAAGCAGCTGCAAGAGCCGCTTAAGTTCAGAAGAACACGAGGAAACAATGTCTAAAGACGTTTTAGTACTGAAGAAAGGTAACCAGTCCGGGATACTTATCCTAAGTCCCGGAACAGCAGATATCCCTGATACAACCGAGGAGGACGCCCGAAAGAATATCAAGGTGTTCGTATCCGATTTAGCTGAAAAAGGGGTAAAAGTCAAAAGCACCCATCGTCGTCCGCATCTGGACGGCTTTTATTTTGGCAGATATGCCTTTCTGCTTTTCTTGAAAGAACCACAACCTCAAGTCAATTCCTTTGAACCGGGTTTGAGGAAGAAAATCCTCATTCATATGCCCGGAGTCCCGCTTGAAAAAGTACGGTTTATGGATACTCCCGACCAAGATGTTTTGGAATTTCCAAGGCTGTATGTAGACGGCTCTTCTTGGTTATGGCTATATGCCCTCCATGTTTGCATGTCCGAAGAAGGTTTCTCAAAGTTGAACCTGAAATCCAAGCTCTAACTCAAAAAGGAAAACCCGACTAACTAAGGAGAGGTTACATGGAAAAACCAGATTACGTTAAGGTCACAGAAGAGGCAATGGTCCGGGCGCACATAAAGCTGGATGAAGCTGAAGCGGAACACATGATCCAAGTCGCAATTACAAGAGTTACTGCTCAAGCTGTAAGTGATGCTTGGGCAGAACTTGATTCTGTTCTTGAACCCGCAACCAAAGCCATCGACAGATGGCTTGAGGAAGAAAAAATTCTCCCCACCTGAAATCCTACGTACCCGTCCCACCGTTCTTATTACAGAACGGTGGGGCACCACACTCTAAAATCTTTATATTTACCTCAAAATTGCCATTCTGAATCTTCCTGCTGACGAGTCTTGAAACTTTTCATTTCAAGATCATATATAGATGCTGAAACAAGTTCAGCATGACTAAGAATAAGTATCCTCCTTGTATATCGCCAATTGCGAATTTGAACTCGAAATTCTGACTGAATGAACGCTCGGAAAATGGACAGGCGAATACTGATTTTATGAAGTATGAGTCCGATTTTCAGTGAGTGATGGAAGAAATGAGCGTTCAAAACGCTCTTTGGCGAGAGGCTTTGGTACTTTCGACGGAACGAAAGTACAAAAAAATCAAACTTGAAGCATAAATCAATTTGGTATACGATAAATATATGCTCATCGAATCCATCACTATCCTCTCAGCTGTTTTGATGGTATATATCATCAACAACAGTCCGCTTCTTGAATACTCAAGCTATATTCTAGCAATTCTTATCGTTTTCTCTATTATCTACATCACGCTCACCAAGCGCTCAAAAACTCGGGAACAACTTTTCACAGGCTCACTGCCCGAGGTTTTTGGGCTTGTCAGCGTTGTTCTTCTGATTGTGAGCTCAACGAATGGTCTTTCATCGCCGCTCTTCTTTTTTCTCTACTTTGTACTCTTTGGCATCTCATTTCTCGCCCGTCCTACCTCAAGTCTCATTTTTCTTCTCGGGATTATACTCTACTTTATACCGGAAGCTTTTGAAGCTAAAACCACTGAGAACTTTATAAAGCTGGGCTCCCTTGTCCTCATAGGCCCAATTGCCTACTTTTTTGGCCGAGAGTATGAGCGAAGAAGCTTGTTGACTGATAAAATTGAAGCTAAAACAGATGATATTATCACTGAAGCTACAGCTCTGCGAGAAGATGGCAATCAGAGAGAACAGGAAGAAATTGAAGCTATTGATGAAATCATCGAAGAAGCCTCTTCTCTGCATGATGAAGCAGAGAAGTGATTTTAGAATATTGAATATCGAATATGGAAGTAAAGAAAAGCATATCTTCCTTCACTGACCTACATGTCTGGCAGGAGGGACACACGCTTGTATTAATGATTTATAGGCTAACCAGAAGCTTACCTAAAGAAGAATTATACTCATTAACGGATCAAATGAAACGCGCAGTTACATCTATTACGAATAATATAGCTGAGGGTTTCGGCAGAAAAACATATAAGGACAAGGTTTACTTTTATTATCTAGCCTTCGGGTCAGTTAATGAAATCCAGAATCAGCTTCTAATATGTAGAGATTTAACTTATATAAGCTCAAAGGACTATGAAGAAATTATTCAGCAGCAAATCATTGTGTCCAAACTTCTTCAAGGAATAATCAAAAAAACCAAATCCTTCATATGAACTCAAAATTCACTATCCTACAATCAATATACAATATACGATATTCGATATTCAAACCTCGATATTCTTTGCCTTTCTTAATGCTTAACATTGCCCTTTTTTTGATATTTTGGGCTCGGACTATTGATGCCGAGACCATGTCTAACAGTAACTACACTATTCACTTTGGGAACTTGAATACCGCTGCAGGAAAAGCCGCCAATTCTCAATATGGCCTTGGCATTACCGTTGGACAAATAGCCCCAGGCCTCTATACTGGGGCCAATTACACGGTCAGAGCTGGGTTTCAGTATGTTAACTCCAGAATAGCCTTTGCCTTCTCAATATCGTCGTTATTTATTGATTTTGGGGTACTCGCTCCAGGCACTCCAGTCACACGCACAAATACCCTTACGGTAAATAACGGCTCTGCTGCTGGCTATCAAATTCTAGCAAATGAAAATCATCCGCTTAGAATGAATTCAACCGGAGTTGATATCCCTGATACAACCTGTGATTCAGGAACCTGCACGCATACAACAGCCTCAGCTTGGACTAGTGCACTTACCTATGGCTTTGGCTACCGATGCGATGATATTGTCGGTACTGACTGCCCTGCTGCCTTTGCGACCTCAACCTTTTATAAGCAGTTTGCCTCAAGTGAATCTGCTGAGCTATCCCAAACCGTTATGTCCAGCACTAATGTTGGGCGTGGGAGACAAACACAAATTACGTACAAAGCCAACGTATCAAGCTCACAAGCAGCTGGACAATACCAAAATAATATAATGTTTATAGCTATACCCTCGATATAGTATTTTTGAAGCTAGATTCCCAAAAGGAACATCATTTCTACCCTGTATAATCACTCGTACAACTTCTCTACTCTCTTTTATCCAAAACAAGATTAGACCGTTATATCAATCCAAAGTGCTATTTTGAAAGGTTATCACTCGCGTATTTTAATTGCCATTTAGAGGTATAGTATAGGCACTTAAATATTGATATACTTTGATGTATTGCCAATTTTGGCAAGATTTTTGTAAATCTCGTCTCTCTTTTTCATGAAACAATCCCCTCATTTATCCATTGATTTACCGCATTTACTGAAAAATACTAGAAAATTGACTTCAAATGATTTAATACCGCAAACACATCCTGAATGAGACTTTCGAAAATGCTATAGTAGAGATATCTATGAAAAAACTAGTGATTTTCTTAATACTACTACTCTTCCTTTCCAAATTGTCTACAAAACCTATCAGTGCTGAAGCACTCTCTCTTGGTATATTCCCGTCAGTTATTGAAATTCAAGCTACCCCCCCATCCTCACCTGAAACAACCGTAGCTATCCAAAACTTTGAGGATCTTCCTGCTGAGCTCAAAATACAACTGCTACCCATCAAAATGACTGATGAAAAGAATGGGACTATTGAGTATTTGCCTGACAATGAAGATAGTCTACCTCAAGCTATTAAAAGAAAGATTCAAATACTCGATAACGGGAAAAAAATTAATAGGCTTACCTTGGCCCCAAATGAAACTCGAGACCTTACGATAAATATAAATTTGGACAAAGGAGATCCTGCTGGCGATTATTACTTTTCACTTGTATTTCTTTCTGAAGGTATTGAGCTCAGCGATACGAATGCAAGTCAAATACCTGCAGGCATTGGAACAAATATTCTCGTCTCAATTGGACCCAAGCTATCCTCAAGCGGCATTATTTCAGAATTCAAAACAAAACCTTTCTTTTCTTCAGGACCAGTACCTTTCAACCTACTTTTGCAAAATGATAGCCCACATCTGATTGTCCCAACAGGTTCAATAACTATAAAAAATCTATTTGGTAAAAAGATAGCGAACATAAAAATTCTTCCACAGTATGTACTTGCCAATTCGGAAAGATATCTTGTTGATGCAAATCAGGTAGGTACAAATGAAAAATATCTTTCAGAAGTTGCAAAAGTAAAAGTAGCCAATCCAATCGTCTTCTGGCCTGAGAATTTCCTGCTTGGGTACTATAAAGCAACCGTTGCTATTCAACTCGATGAAAACAGTACAACTACAGCCTCAACTTCATTTTTTGCCTTTCCAACGTATCTCTATTTTGTGCTTATCATCTTGATATTTGTAGGTATCAGCATCTATCTCAAAGTTAAGAGAAAAATCTAACTCCTATCAATTACCACATTTTGTTAACTCATAGTAACTAAGTTATTTTTGTATGTATCGTATATACAAAACCCCTAAAAAGATAAATATATTTACTATAGTTCTACACTTTTTCAGTCTCTCTCAGTAAATATCCGCGATTAGATTGTTATAGCAGTCCAAAGCATATATGCCAATTAAAATCACTCACAAATGGCTACTGATAAATAAAGGCCGATATTTATTAAATATGGACGGTTTTCTTTTCATAACAAGACATCACAAAAACCAATAGTTATTTTTTTATCGACATTCAGCCTGCTCTGTGAAAACAATTTACAGAATTTGATGGCAATTACACCTAATTAACGCTTGATATTGTATGATTAGGTCTAACTATATCAGCCCCAAAAAAGATACTATTTTATAGTTTGATATAGTATCCCCGAATTACCGTAATCTGACATATTTATTCCCGAAAGCCGTGGAAAGTCACTAAATATATTTTTACATTGGGAAAATTGAGCATATTTTGGCCTATATTTTTTCATGAATAGTACTAAGCATATCAATGAGTATCATCTAACTACTCTAGGCCCTTGACATCATAATAAATATTCTTTAATCTGGAATGAGGCTATGTATAATCGATATAATCAGTATAATTTTGAGGCTAAGTACTATTTTTTCGGGAATACCACCGCACCCATTTTTGTTAACTTTTTCACGGGAGATGAAAACTCTCAAAAACACTTTTCACACTAATACTATAACTGCCCATGGAACTACTAGAATTCTTTAAATCACAACTACTTTCAGAAAAGAAAAAGGTATCACCAATCACCTTAAAAAATTATCTTTCTGATATTCGCCATTTTATTCAGTGGTTTGAAAGGACAACTGGAAGAACAATTAGCCCAACCGACATTTCAGAGGATACTATTCAGCTCTACAAGCAGACACAAGGTGGGGCTATCAAATACGGAGTTGTGCAAGAAGGCATATCGCTACGTTCAATCAACCGACACATATCCTCCATTCGCAAACTGAGCACAATGCTTGTGAAAGAAAAGGTAATTGAAGCAAATCCCTTCTTGCTACAACCTACAACCTACAACCTACAACCCGATCTCTGGCATATCCAAGATTTTAAAGACTACCTCTATGTCTTTGGCTCATCGCATCTAACTATAAAGAACTATATCAATGACATACAAAATTTTGCCAGATGGTTTGAAACCGCAGTCCTACCAACTCTTGAAAATCCATTAACAAAGCAGGCAAATTTTTATCATATTAACCAAGAGGTATTGGATGGTTACAAAAAAAGACTTCTTGATATCCAAGGAGCTGCTCCAAGAACCATCAATCGCAAGCTCTCCTCTCTCAGACGATATCTGGAATTTGCTACCAAGCAAAATCTCATTTCTCCACAAGAAATAATACTGTCCTCAGTTGAAGCAAAACTTGAAGCTGTTGAGCCAACCATAGCGCTATCTGACATCAAAACAAAAACAGCAGCGGTAAATGAACCAGTCAGTATCTCTTATTCAAAATTTGCCCCCCTTAGACTCCTTCAAAAAACCCTTGTTCTCCCCTATCTTCTTTTTGAAGAAAAAACAGCGCAGGCAATAGCGCTTATGATAACTGGCAAGAAGGCGCTTAACACGCTACCTCTTAACGTTGCACAAAAAACCCTTAACGCAAAAAAAGTCTTAGAGTTTCAAAGAAAGTTAAAACTTCACGATCTACTTGGAATACGCAATATTAAAAAAGAGTTTTATGCACCTCAAGCAATTCAGCTTCAAGGCTCCCCTTTTCACAAAAGAATATGGCATCATATGCGTCATACCAGACCAGATTGGTACAAAAAATATCATACCTATACATTTTCCCACTACCTTCATTTTGCAATATTGATAGTCTTTGCCTCAGGGGTGGGGATTGCACTGTACCAAAACCTTGTTGGTAACAAAGACATACTGCCATCTTTCGCTGCACCTGTTGCTCCACCTCGTGTTTTGTCATTTCAAGGAAGGCTTACTGATAACTTAGACAATCCTATAACAACTTCGACAAATATTCGTTTTGCTATTTACGATGATGCTTCCGCATCTGGAGCCGCACTCCTCTGGCAGGAGGTACTCACCAGTGTTACACCAGATCAAGACGGTATATTCTCAGTAATTCTTGGAAATGGTACGGTTATCCCAACAACGGTATTCTCTGACAACATAAATACATGGCTTGGTGTTACTATAGCCTCAACACCTGAGCTAACCCCTCGGCAAAGAATAGCAACAGTTGCCTATGCTACCAACTCAGAATTCTTACAAGGCCTTCCGCCTATTACTGGAACCGCTGCAACCACCAATGTTGTTTTGGCCTTAGATGCATCAGGAAATCTTACAATCGGCGGAAGTGCTGCTCCTACTTTTACCGCATCAGGAGGTCAATTTAAGCTGTCCGGACAACCGCTTGTCTTGGCAACTAATTCATCATCTGGTGGAAATATTATCCTAATACCTGATGGGCTGGGAAAAATTGATCTTGAAAAGCCGCTGATAAATCTTGGTACGACTGGCAACATCAGCCAAGGAGCTGTAGAAATTGATGACAAATTTGCTGTATTGGCCTCAGAATCAGCAACAGCCGCATTTATCGTTAACAATCAAAGTGTGGGGGGAGATATCTTTACTGCTAGCCAAGGCGGAACAACAAAATTTGTAATTGATACCAATGGAAATGTAGCTATCGGTAAAAGAACAGCCAACTTTACCCTTGATGTAGCTGGAACAGCCTCTATTTCATCAACTTTATCACTTGGTCCATCCATCCAATCAGATGCCGGAGCCTGTGCTGTTGCAACTGCCGGAAGAATGTATTATGACGGGCCCGCAAATACCTACTACTACTGCAACGGTACATCTTGGACCCAAATGGGAAGCGGCAGCGGTGGAAGTAGCTTTTTCAGACTTACCAATGGTGCACTATCCCCTATCAATGACACACTTGATTTGCTAATAGGAGGTGTTGCTACCTCAACAGCCAAAATTGCCTTTACTGGAATTAACACAGGAGGAACCCCTACAGCCTCATTTTCCGGCAATCTTTCTCTTCAAGTGCCAACAGGCTCTGCCCCTTCTGCTCTATTTAATGTTCTCAATGGGGGAAGCCTTAATTTCCAAACCGCTTCCACAGGTCAAGGGGATGCCGGACTAATCTCTCGCCTCTTTATTGCCAATGACGGAAGAATTGGTATTAATACCTCATCCCCCTTTACTAAGTTGGCACTTGATGTAAGAGGACTGACGGGCACGACGGGAACTGCCTCAATTTCTGCACGCTCTTCATTTGCCTCTCTTCTTGTTGATAATGCAGGCATTGGTGACATTATTGTAGCAAGCCAAGCCGGAAGAACGGTTCTTCGAATTGATAATAATGGCAATTTGATAGTTGGAGCTAATGGTGGCGGAAAAATAACTGCTGATATTGTTGACCCCTATCTTGTTCAAAATCAAAAAACCAGCGGTATTACCTCTCTTACCTTTCAAACAATGGGTGCCAGCAACGCTGACTTTATATTTCAAAATGTATCAACTGAGCTCTCAAGACTTACTCAAGCGGGACAATTTCAGCTCCCCATTACAGGCTCAACGGGAGGGATAGTACTAGGTGGTGACGCACAGCTTTTTAGAGGAGCTGCCAACAGGATTGATCTTTCAAGTGGTGATTCTTTCAATTTGGTTTCAGGTGGTCTTCTCGTTGGAGGCTCTACCATAATCGATTCGAGTGGGAATGGAACCTTTGCAACGCTTAACGTTACATCCGGTTGTACCGGCTGCGGTGCCAGTGGACCAAATTCACCTTTCCAAGTACTTTCCGGCACAATCGTCCCAGTTAATTCCACGGTAGATTTTCTTCTCGGTTCTCAGGCAACAACAAGTGCCAAATTTGCAGTGCTCAACATTAACGGTTCTACAGTACCCACTGCATCAGTTTCAGCACAAAATGCTGGTGGACAAGCATTAGTTCTTGGAGGGGATGGCTCTCTTCAAACGACCCGAAACAACACACTTAGTCTTGGAGGAAGCACCACTGGTAACATAGCACTTCTCCCTCGCAATGCGGGAGGTTATGTTGGAATTAATACCAGCTCTCCACTCTCAACGCTTGATGTTAATGGCACATTAAGAGTCACAAATACCGCTGATGCAACTGATTATTTCACCCTTTCAAGTGGCAATACCTCGACAACGCTCAGCAGAACTACCAATGGCTCAATACTTGGATCTGTCACGCTTGATAATGCCGGCACTCTTACTGCTGAAAACGTTACGGTTAGCTCAATATTAAATGTATCCTCCTTTACTGGGCAAAGCGGTGGAATTATCTACGCTAATGCCTCAGGACAGGTATATCAAGCGGCGGCCGGGACAGGTACGCAATGTCTTTTGGGAGGGACAACTCCCACTTGGGGATCATGCTCTGCTGGGGGGACAGACTCACCATTTACAACTAATTTAGGCGCAATTGTACCTGGGAATATAACACAAGACTTTCTGCTTGGCGCACAGTCAACTACCAGCGCCAAATTTGCAGTGCTAAATATGAACGGTACAGGTCCAGCCATTGCGTCTATCAGTGGCAATCTCATTGTCATGCCTCAAAATGGATCAGGAGGAAATATCGGAATTGGCACAATCAATCCTACAAAAAAGCTTACAATAGCTGGTGGCGGTTTATTAATAACACCTCACCTATCTCAAGTTGGTACCATAACCGAAGGAGCGGGAGCAACAAAACTATCTGGAATACAAGATGTTTATATATCTCGAAGCTATGCATATGTGACTGGCGAAGATTCTCTATCAATTATAGATATATCAGATCCTACATCCCCTACTGAAATTGGAACAATAACAGATGGTGCCGGAGCCACAGAACTTGATCAACCAACAGGTGTATTCGTTGTCGGAAAGTATGCATATGTTGTGAGTTATGAAGATGCTGCTCTGTCTATATTTGATGTCTCCGATCCGACGTCACCAACGGAAGTAGGTACCATAAAAGATGGTATTGGAGCAACAAAACTTTATGGAGCCAGAAAAGTATTTGTTAACAACGGTTATGCGTATGTAACAAGTGATAACGAAGATGCTTTATCAATATTTGATGTGACCAACCCATCATCACCAACTGAGGTTGGAACTTTGACTTCATCCGAATTAGACGCAGCATATGGATTATACTTTGCCAACGGATATATATACGTAACAAGTTTAATAGATGATTCTTTAAGTATAATAGATGTAACCAATCCAGCCTCTCCAAATATACTTAGTACAATTAAAGACGGTGTCGGAGCTACTAAACTGGATGGTGCTATTTCTGTATATGTAGAAGATGACTATGCGTATGTGACTGGCGAAAACTCACTTTCTATCATAGATATATCAAATCCAGTTTCGCCAATGGAAATTGGAACCATCACTGACGGTATTGGAGCAACAGAGCTAAATTCACCCGATGAAGTCTATGTATCCGGAAAGTATGCATATGTAGCTAGTACCCAAGACGATTCATTGACTCTTATAGATATATCAGATCCAGTATCGCCAACTGAAGCTGCTGTTATAAAAAATGGTGTAGGTGCAATAAATATGAATGAAGTTCATCAAGTATTTATCAATAAGAATTTTGCATATATTACAAGTACAGACGATACTCTATCAGTTATTGAAACGTCAGGTGTCAATGCACCAAGTCTTGCCACTAATGTATTGTCTGTCTCAGGAGATGCGACACTAGACAATAATCTTTATATTTCAGGTTCTACATTTATTGATTATTATGCCAGCTCTGGAGCAGCTCTATCTATCCAGGGAGCAAATTTCAAAACAGGAAAGATTCTTGATTTATCTGGTACATTCTCACCAACGACAGGAGGTTATACAAGCGCGATGGATATTAACATTACCCACTCCCCAACAACAACAAATGATCTTTTCAGCAGCTTTAACCTAACTACTAATGATAGCGGAACAATTGCCAATAGTGATGTTTTGGGAATAAATAACCGGCTGAATGTAACCTCCAATGCAAGCAACAAAGATATAATTGGTATACAAAATTACATACAAAACTCTTCTAACTTGGGTGATAACCTTAACGGCATATCTTCAACTCTTGATATTACAAATAGCATATCAACAGGTGAAAGAAGTGCAACGGGAATATATTCTGCTGTATTAGCAAATGGAGGAGGTGACACAAATGCAAATATATACCTTACGGGTGGTTATTTTCACTCTGCATATAGTACTGATAGCGATAATACTGGAGCAACAATTGACGTGATAGGTCTCCAAGCATTTGTCGAGGGTTCGCTTACAACTGGTGGAACAATTGGACTTTACGGATTAATGATCTCTGAACCTAATACTTCAACAACTGGGAATTCAACAGCTTTTGGTATTTACCTAGAACCCCAAACGGGTGCAGATAATAATTATGGACTATGCTTCGACTGTGATGGGTCTTGGGACCAAAATACAGTTGGTTCAGGAATACAATTCGGCACTGATGCAAATGGGGTTAATTTATATAGAGCAGCCAATGACACACTAAGAACAGATGACAATTTGAGCGCTGGAGGTTTTGCAACAATTTCAGGAAATCTCACACTTGAAGGTGTAGGAAGAGCGGTCCAATCGACTGACTTTAATGCACTAACATTGGGGGGCACAACAACAGGAGATATTATACTTCTTCCCAAAGATGGCATAGGAACTGTCAGTATCCCAAGCACATCAACAACCGGTACGGTATTATCACTGGCAGCAAATTCTCTTACTACAGGAGAAGCAGTAGATATCACTACTGCTATTACTACTAATGATACATATGGCCAATTGCTTGACCTTAACCTTACTCATACACCAACAGACGACTACGGTGAATTTTCAGGCATTGACTTATCCAATAACACCAGCGGATCCTATGAGGGCACGTTTTTTGGTATCAAAAATGGACTTAGTCTTACAGGCAGCAGTACTAATAGAAATGGTTATGGAATTAAAAATGCTGTCTCAACCACATCATCTTCAGGAACTGAAAGACTATATGGGATTTACTCATCAGCGGTCGGAGCTGAAGACTTAAGTGGATCCAGAAATCTTACAGCTATTTATGGGTTTGCTTCTGCTAGTAGTGATGGCTCTGGAGGCACGATTGTAGAAAAAAGTATTGTTGGTGAAACATCTTTCTGGACAACCGCAGCTACAAGCACGACCGTAAATATGTCTGCTCTATATGCTCTCCCAGATGCACCTTTCATACTCGGAGGCTCACCCGTCGTCAATTCTTATGGTCTTAATGTCCAGTGGGAAGGATTTGCAAATACAACGGGGACAACTTCCCAATATTCGATATACCTTGATGTCCCACAAGGTGCAGACAATAACTACGGAATTTGTTTTGACTGCGATGGGACTTGGGATGAGATAAATACGACTGCTGCAGGTATTCAGTTCGGCACTGATGCAAATGGTGTCACGCTTTACAGGTCCGCAAGCGACACACTCAAAACGGATGATGCATTTAATGTTGCAGGCAACATCAATCTTTCCTCTGCAGGAGTTGCATCAGGTCTTACCGGTCTTACTCTTGCAAGCGGTCCAATTACCCTTTCAGCATCAACGGGCACAGGACAATGTCTAATCGGTGGTGCGACTGCTTCTTGGGGTGCATGCGGAGGTGGTGTAGCAGGTTCAAATTGGAGGCTTTCATCCGGAGCATTATCACCAATTAACGATACCTTAGATTTGCTTGTTGGAAGCACATCTTCAAGCTCTGCAAAATTCGCAGTTCTCAATATAAATGGTACAGCTACACCTGTAGCATCAGTCTCTGCAACTTCAGGTACCGATATAAATAAGGGAATTTACCTGTCAGGAAATGGGAGCATACAATCTGTCAGAAATAATACCCTAACAATTGGAGGGAGCACTACGGGTGTAACTCAGCTTGCAAGCCAGGTTATCCAATTTACCGGTGCAAGCCAAATAATTGATACAGCTGTTGCAGGTACACTTAACTTTAACACGATTACTAATAGGCCAATAACGACGGGTACAGGCCTTTTGACTACCGGCGGCAACCTTTCAGTAAATGGCTCGACGACAACTCTTGCTTCAACAGTTATTAATCTGACAGGAAACAGTCCAACAATTGACCTTACACACGCATCAACCCTTTCAATCAATACCACTACCAATAGACCAATTACAACAGGTACAGGACTTACAACCCTAGGTGGAAATCTTACCGTAAATGGTTCAACAACCTCACTTGCTTCAACCACAATTAGTCTTACCGGTGCCAGTCCAATTCTCAATTTAACACACGCATCAACCCTTTCAATCAATACCACTACCAATAGACCAATTACAACAGGTACAGGACTACTAACAGCAGGCGGTGACTTGACTGTTGCAGGAGCAACAACAACATTCTCAAATGCTGCAGCAGTCCTTACAACGGGCACAAATCTACCTCTAACTATTACGCCCAATGGTTCAGGCGACCTGATTTTGTCATCTGATTTTGATACAGGTGTATATGTTGGAGCATCAACCAACACTCCAGCAGCACTTTCTGTAACCGGCGGAATTGGCTCAAATGCTGGATTTATTATCAATAGAGTTGGACTTAATAATGATATTATTGCTGCCTCCTCAGCAGGCGTTACAAGATTTGTAGTTAAAAATGATGGAACGGCTTCATCTGCTGCAGGTTTTGCAGTTGATGCAGCTGCCGGCCTACAATCGACCCGCAACCAAACACTAGTACTTGGAGGAAGTTCAACTGGGGACATAAATATCGTACCGAGAAATGGCTCCGGTGTTTTGAATTTACAGCTTTCCTCAACCAATGGACTTCGAATGAATGGAACATTTGGAGCAGCAGTAACTGGAGGTAATACTTGTATATCTGACGTTGTAAATGGGATAGTTACAGGTACAGTTGCATGTGCAGGAGGCGGTGGCGGCTCTTCTAACTGGAGAATTACTACAAATACTGGCGCTCTCTCTCCCATAAATAATACATTGGATATATTAATCGGAGCACAGGCAACTAGCTCTGCAAAATTTTCAGTACTAAATATCAACGGTTCAGCCTCCCCATTTGCCTCGGTCTCTGCTACCCTAGCTTCAGGTGGCTCTGGAAACGGTATCTCAATTGGAGGAGATGGAACACTCCAAACCGTAAGAAATAACACCCTTGTGCTTGGAGGGACCACAACTGGAGATATTTGGTTCAAACCTGCAAACAATCTAGGAAGTCTCTTCCTCACTTCAAATGGCAAAGTTAACATAGGCACGCTGCAATCTCCAACAGGTTCAATATTCGGAGGAAAGCTTAATGTCTTTAGTAATGACGCAGGGCCGGTTGCAAGCTTCTCTGGTAGAACCAGCTACGCCGCCCTCGTCGTTGACCAAGCATCAGGCTCAGGTGACCTTATAGCGGCAAGCCGCTCAGGACAAAATGTGTTTAGAGTCTTTAACGATGGAACGGTTGATGTTGGACCTGCAGCAACCGGAAAACTTAATGCAGGAACCGTTGACCCTCCCTACACTATTGATGGTCAAGGATACGCTACTTACATGCCTTCAATGGTTGGAGTAAAGGAAGAATATACTGGTAAAGTTGTACTTGGGTATGATAATTCGGTTGGGGGATACGCCTACAAACTGGACTTTAACCATTTTGAATACCAGTCGGGTCACTGGGTATTTAATCGTATTATTGACCCAGATATTTCAAATGTATCAGTACTTTTATCTCCCAATTCACAAGCAAAAACATGGTATAAAAAAGACGGTGCAAATCGCACTATTACCCTCTTTGCAGATAGACCAGTAGAGATTTCTTACAGACTTACGGCTCCCCGCTTTGACCATGATAAGTGGAAAACATACACTGGAGTTATAAAGGGTCATATCGCACCACCACCAACCGTTAATGGAAGTAGCGCAAATGACAACAATATTGGAGCAGATCCTTACTACAATACTCTGACTATTAATAGGGAATCAGGTCAGTGGGTCTTAAAGGATGTAAATAATAATAACGTTAACCAAATGGAGGCCTACGGTAAAGTCTTTGTAGCACAAATTAAGTCAGGACTTGTAAATACTCGTGAGCTTATTACAGACACCTTCCAAGCCTCAACGGCTTCGATTAGCACGTTGACAGGTAACTCTTTTAACTTTGCGTCAGGTACTATCTCAAGTCTTAACTCATCAATGAGTAACCTAGGAAATGCAACGGCTTCATCTCTTAACATATCAACTGAAAACATTTCTATTGCTGGGATCAGTCTTAAAAACTATATTAACCAAACTGTTACACAGCTTCTAGCTTCGGGCAACTTTACCTCACCCGTTGCAGACTCTGAGCAAATAAGAACAAATATCATCTCACCAACTGGAAATAATGGGACGATTGCGCTAAATATAGAATCAAACAATATCAAACTAAAAAATACTACTACTGGTAAGGTCGTTGCACAAATTAATGATAATGGGGATGCTAGCTTCAGTGGCACCCTCTCTTCTGAGGTTGCTCTTTTTGAATCAGCAAGTATTTCCGGTAGTCTTGCAACAGGAAGTCTTACTACAAATGATGCAACCATCTCAGGAACGCTTTATGCAAATAACATTGACGGGCTTGATACCCGTATCGCCAATCAACTCCAAAATCAGCAGCAGGCTAGCCTTTCTGGCAATTTAGCGAGTGGAAATGTAGATTCATTGCATGTTGGCAATCTAACGGCCGATTACGGTATTTTTGAGCAAGGTATTGTAGCTCTTGGACCGGCTACCTTTACCTCACTTACTGCCATGGAACAAATCTCAATTGGGGATAGCTTTGTTATCGGAGACAATGCCATCAATACCCTCGGAGCTGACCTTGAAATCCAGCCTCTTCGTCAAGGCGGAGTCAACTTCCTAGCGGGACTCGTAAAAATAGATACCAATGGGAATATGGACATTGCAGGTAACCTAAATGTATTAGGAAATATTGCAGCTCAAAATGGGGTATTCAATGGTATTCTTACCGCAAACTCTATAGCCACAAACCTCATTTCTCCTCTTGCAGATAATGCTCTTGTCATTGCAAGAAGCCCCAATTCTGTCATTGCGAGCGGTAGCGCGGCAATCTCATCAGACAACCTACTAGACGTTCGTGGCTCCCTTTCAGCCTCAGGAAGCGGAACGTTTGCAAAACTTAACTTTAATATCGTCGGACAAGCACATGCAACCTCAGACCTTGAAGCAACAGCTACCGGTTCTGCCGGATTTGCAACACTCAAGAAGAATAAGCCAGAGCTTACTATTTATAATCCGAATGTAACGGAGGATTCACTCATTTACATTACCCCATTTGGAGATACTCAAAATAAGGTACTCTACCTTCTCCGCCAAGTGCCAGACTCAGAGTTTGAATCAGGCTCATTTACTGTGGGTGTCTCAGGCCCCGTAATCAATAAGGATATACAATTCAATTATTTAATCGTGAACTGACGCGTGTCATCCTGAACGAAAGTGAAGGATCTATTCGTGTCATCCTGAACGAAAGTGAAGGATCTATTCGTGTCATCCTGAACGAAAGTGAAGGATCTATATACATATGAAACAATACTTTGTGTACATACTAACAAATAAATCCAATAAAGTACTTTATACAGGTGTTACGAACAACATAGAACGTAGGATTTATGAACATAAGAATAAGCTTGTATCTGGTTTTACTTCTAAATACAACGTAGAAAAGCTGGTCTATTTTCAAGAATTTAATACTGCTACTGAGGCTATTTCAGCGGAAAAGAAAATTAAAGGCTGGTTGAGAACAAAGAAATTAGAACTAATAAATACCCATAATCCTACATGGAAGGACCTGAATTCTGTTGAATAGATCCTTCGTTACACTCCCTCCAGAGGCGGGCAGGCAGGATGACCTCTTGGTTATTCTGAAATATGGTTTTATTGTTATTCTGAAATATGGTTTTATTGTCATTCTGAGGCATAGCCGAAGAATCCCAATATCCTTCGTTACACTCAGGATGACTACCCTGTCATTCTGAACATAGTGAAGAATCCAATCACCATCCACCAATCGCCATTTACCGCAGCACGCTGCGCTTTTCAACCGCTCTTCTCTTCAACTCAAAAACATCACCAAGTGACAACTTGCAATCAATTCTTTTAATCTTCATTTTCTCTTGAAGCTCTAGCATATAGCTCCCTACATAATTAATATCCTTTAGAAAATCGCGTGGGCTATAATCTCTGTCATTGAGTCTAAATTCCGTCTCTTTTCCTACACCTACTGCCTGTATAAATCTTACAGCCTCAACAACTTCACCATCTGCATAATCCTCCCACCTATAGAAAGTTCTACTCTGCGATGCCTTTTTTATGCGAAGGAATATCTCTACCAAGTCATTTGTATTCAATTGAAGCTTTGCTTCATCCAATGTGGGGAGCATTATACCAGCTTGACTAGTTTTTTCCCTCAATTGTACCTCTCGTCCTTCCTTTAATATCCCTTCCTGCACATCAAATTCAATTTGCTCTGGATTTAGCAATCTATGTGCTCCCTCCGGCTTACCCCTACTCTCTTTTAACTCTGCCATATACCTGCTCATTGGATGCTCACCCCAAAGAGAGGCTGTTTTATTGAGAGCATGGTCTAACTGGTGTTTTTTTGGGTAATGCTCATCAAGAATCTGAGCTCTTCCGTATAGATAGCCAAAAGCAACGAAAGAATTTAACCTATCAACAACCCTTTCAGAATATTCCGAATTGGGCTCATAAACGTTTTTCAAATGTACAATCCGTAGCCTATTGAGGTTTTCAATTTTTTGTACCTGCTTATATACCCGTGCACTATTCGGTAGATTTTCATGCTCCGGAAAATAATCTATCAACGGATGAAGAGATAGTCCGAGACGATAAAACCCATCAACCCTCTTTGATGGAACAAGACTCTCATCAACTTTGCGTATGTACCCAAAAAAATTCTCGTCTTCTATCAGCTCAAAATTACTTGCTAACTGATTTGTTGCATCCTGTGGCAAATTTTCTTTCATAATAACTGATAATTATACCACTTTCCCTCCTCACCCTCTTGACAAATTCATTCTTACGCATCAATAATTGTTTGGCAGGGTTGCACCCTGCCACTATATGCCCACCAGAAATAGCATCAAATTATACGCAGAAGATTCCTTCTACCATGTTTACAATCGTGGAGTAGAAAAAAGAAACATTTTCCTTGAGGATTATGACTATCGTGTTTTTCTTAATCTACTAAAAATATACCTCTCCCCTCTTGATGAGGCAAAATTAGGAATGAGCTCGCTGTTTCCGGATAAAAGAATACGATTGCGTAAAACGTTTTACGATGAAGTTAGACTTATGTCCCTATGCCTTATGCCAAATCATTTTCATCTCTTATTACAACAACAAACAAGATCTAGTATGACAGAATTTGTCCGAGCTGTTTGCACATCTTATTCAATGTACTTCAATAAAAAGTACAAAAGGGTTGGTGGCCTCTTCCAAGGAGTCTATAAAGCTGTAAATATCGAAAATGACGAGTATCTGCTCCATCTTTCTCGATACATCCACCGCAACCCCCTCAAGTTGGCAGGGTGCAACCCTGCCAACTTAAAAGAGTATCCGTATTCGAGTTATTCTACCTACACCAATACCATTCAAAGACCGTGGATTGACACACAACTTATACTTGATTTTTTTACATCAAATATGACATCTCCTCTTCTCTCGTATGAGAACTTTGTAGAAATGGTTGATGAAAGAACCACAGTGCCCCTTGCAACTCTGATTATTGAGGATGAAGACTAATTGCATCAAAAATATCACATAAAGCCTTTTTGTAACATGGCAGGGTGCAACCCTGCCAACTTAATACTTGACAAATTCGTTTGAACGTCGCAATAATTAATCAAGCGTGTTTTATCAGAAACCTAAAACCCGCAATCTATAACCCAATCTTATGGATCCAAATGCCCAACCACCCACGCAGACTCAAGTAAGCCCTCCTGAAGGCTCAAAAAGTAACGCTCTTCTTGCCCTCATTTCAGTATTTATCCTCTTAGGAGTCGTCGGCATCACCCTTTTCTTGTATTTGCAAAACAAATCGGGAAACATAAAGCTCTCTATGGGTGGAGATAAAAAAGAAGGAAATGGACTTCCTACTCCTTCCCCAACACCTTTAACCGAAAGCGATATAGAAGTTAACGAAAGGATTGAAAAGTATCATGGATCTTGTAAAAACTTTACCTCAATCGAAGATGCTCTCCTAACACCGGAAATTGCTTGTACTCTAGATTTATCAGGACAAGATCTCTCTAGTCTACCGAGCACAATCAGTAAACTTAATAACCTCAGCGAACTTAATTTGAGTGATAATAATTTTACCGAATTCCCCGAAGAACTTTTTGAGCTTAAAATGCTAACTTCAGTAGATTTAAGAAATAATAAATTGACAACTATTCCAGAGTTAGGTTCATTTGAATTCCTACAACGTCTTATTTTGACTGGAAATACTATGGAAGAAAAAGCTCAACCTACACCAAAACCCACTTCTAATGGCTCACGAAGTCCTCAATTGGTTATTATTTACTGAAATTAAATTGGTAGTTTGTTGACAGCAGAGATATGCTTGTCAAATTCTCAGGAGATTTTTAATGCTCATCCTATCTACAGGTTACTTGTGATATGAGATTCCCACTACACACTGGGGAACAGCATCTATCATTGTATTGATCAGGGCCTGACACAAACTCGACTGACGAAGATCCACAAGTTGGCTCATGTGGATTTGAACCACCGCAACTGTCGTAGATAAAGAAATTCAAAGTTCCATAACTATTGTCTACTCCTGTTGAACCACCATCACAGTCATAGTCAAAGCTGCTATCTCCTCTATGTGCTGCAAAGAACGAGGTTTGATTTGGTCTTGCAAGATTATTAGAGTCGTAACAATCAGTATTGACAGTTGAACTCTGAACCCAGCATCCTGATGCACCTGCTCCATATGTATCATTATCAAGATCAAGGTATCTACTTGAAGTACACGGTAAAGGCGTATCACCTATTTCAAAGCTATCAAGAGCGTGCGTTATCGTATCTCCTGTCGCATTTATAACTCCCCCAAATCCAACACCTGCGTATCCGGCAGCAGATATTGCGGCATCATTTGCCTCAACGACTGAAACTCCATCATCCAAAAGGGCAATACTAGAACCTGTTAGATTAAGGGTAACTATAGATCCAGTTGCAATACCAAGTCCAGTAGCACCGAGCTGTGTCCACGTTCCACTAACCCTTTTATATAGCCTTGATTGTGTATTGTTGAATTCACCAGCATACATATTGCTCGCATCTTGTATCCTACCAGCAAGGATCACATAGTCATCACTTGATGAACCAACAGAATAAGTTGCCATAACTTTATAGTTTGCATCAGCAGCTGAACTTGTAGTTCTGTATACAGACCCTGTACTCGCTGCACTTCCCCCCGGTCTTATTCTGTTAGTGTTGATTACAATGGTATTTCCGGGTGCTGAACCAGCCGTTATGAGTGAAACCCAACCACTACCTGTATCAGGCGCATGTGAGCTAAGATTTGTAGCATCGGCACCTGTAAAAGTGTCATAGAAAGTCCTTGGAGTTGTAAATTGCAGTGAAGGCGAACCATATTGTTGACCTCCTATACCATTGCTTGCCGTTGCACAGAATGAGTATTGCACATTCTCAGTCAAACCTGTAAGCACTAGTTGTGTTGTACCTCCGGAAAGCGGGTTTGTACCTGTAAGTCCTGTCGGACCATTTATCTGAGTGCTTGGAGTTGAACTGTTACAGGTTGATGTGTTACCTACCTGATATCTATAAATAATATCTGTGGATTGACTATTTGGATCAACTGTAGAGTTAAGCGTTGCTGTTGTACCGGTAACGCTCGTTGCAGTATCGGTTGCTACAGTTGGGGCAGATGCGCAAGAGCTTGTAGTACCCACTACATCTGCCGAAAAGTCTGATTCGCCGGACGCATTTTGGCTGGTGACTTTATAAGCATAGTTCTTTCCGCATGTAATAGTTGCATTATGGGTATATGGTGAAGTTACACTACCCGCAATTCTGATATTTGGAGCACATGATGCATTTGCAGTTCTGTCACACCATAATAGCGCAGAACCAGTAGCTGCAGGACCAGCACCTGCTGTAAATGTAACAAGAAGACTTGTCTGGGTTGCAGAACCTACAGAATTAATAGTTGGCTTACAAGGCTCTCCTGTATTGTCATAACAGTCACTTCCAGCAATTGCATTGGCACCCCCTGTAGGACTACCTATTATCTTTGAATACGACCCGTCTGCTACTCTATAATATGTCCTGCCATT
Source organism: uncultured Gammaproteobacteria bacterium (assembly GCA_964557125.1). Lineage (GTDB taxonomy): Bacteria > Patescibacteriota > Microgenomatia > Levybacterales > GWA1-39-11 > CAZKYX01. Next base: position 35,995 of record CAZKYX010000002.1, on the reverse strand, counting down.
TACAGTTGATGTTCCCCCCACACAAGACGTACCTGTAGCACCGGTATAATACCCATCTTGGTCAGCATCTACAGCAAGATTTGCCACATTTACACCTTCTATCGCACTTGCTGTATTACAGTCAAATGTACTTACAGCATACATTTTACTTGCATAGTCATAATTAGAACCCGAATAAGTTGTTGAGGCAAGATAATTGCGTCTTACATATCCCGCTGGAGGAGCTATACCTACATAACGACTCGTATTATTATCTATATACCCATCCCCGTCAGCATCTAATAGGTATACTCCACCTCTTATAATTCCCCCATTACCATTTTGAAGCGTTAGTAGTCCTCCGCTGAAAGATATGCTACCTCTTGCAACCTTTTGACCTGCAAGGATAGTCACATTACCACCCGCACCAAGAGTGATACGAGCAGTATTTGTATTAGTATTTCCACCTGCATCAACCCCATCAAAGTCAGTTGCTGGGAATGTACAAGCATCGGTAATGGTAAGGTCACCAGTTGTGGCAGGGTCACATCCCCCAGCAGGTCCATCTGGGGTGGTAAATGTCTGGTATCCAGCTGCTGCTGCGGTACTAGGATTCCCTTGTCCTGCTGCATCGTTATCTGCGTATGCGCAGTACCAATATTGAGTCTGTCTTACAAGAGGTACAGTTGTTCCTACACTAAATGCTACAGGAGAACTTCCAGCTCCAAGCACTGCATCATTTCCTGCTGATGATGGTACTCTTGTTCCATTTGTGTCGAGGGTACAATTTGGAACTGAAGTATATAATCTAAAATGTCCTCGGGCAGTAGAACCATTTGGATTTGCACTACCCTTTAGGGTGTTTTTGAACGATTTGAGAACAGGTGGTGGATCGGAAGCAACAGCTGTTACACTTGTAGGGGGAATTCCCGCTGTGACTGTAAATGAGGTATCCGTACACCTATTTGCTCCGTCGCATGTTCTGACATATCTTGTATTTGATCCCTGTACTAAAGTGTCAGTTGTAATTGAGGCCGTTGTTTTTGGACTGCCAGATGTTGAAGTTTTAACGCTACTCGTTAGCAGGGTACCGCCGCCGCCAGTAGCCGTTCTTATGTAATAACTCATTTCATTACTTCCGGTGCTTGCTGCATCATTTGGAGTAAAAGTAACCGTATAATTTCCGCTAACAGTACCAGGTGTTGTGCTTATAGAGGTTGCAGCGGTTGGTGCAGTATCATCCCGAAGCATTGTAAATGCATAATTACTTGACCAAGAAGAACCACTATTACCGGACACAAATAGGTAAAGACTATTGGAACCATTGACAAGACCTGTTGCATTCCAATTAATTGATTTTGAATTTGCCCCGTTTGCAGCAGCACCAACAATAACTTGTGTACCAGTAGCTGTTGTGCTACCCGTTCTTACCTGATAATAATTGGTATTTGCAGCTGTAAAGTTAACTGTCCAAGGTGAATTATCAGTGCTTGTTCTTGTGTATGTACCTCCGTAGACTGCTGTTTGACCTGAAGCGGTCGGAACCGGTGTTACACAGGTATCGTTGACACACTGACCGAATATTACTTGCTGTGGACTTGGCGCATTTCTATAAACTAAGCGCGGATACCCATCATTTCCCTTTACCATGTTCAATTCATATCCATTATTGAGTCCAGTAATGATATTATCCGCTGTTATAGAGCTACACGCAGCATTTCCGCATTGGATAAATCTTCCATAGTAGTTTGCTGTACCACCACCATTATTGGTGTTAAAGAATATTCTTGCAAACCCATCATTTCCTATGAATAGTTCTTGTTCATCATGATACGTACCATCGGTTAGAGAACCAATAAGATTGTCTGTTGTGGTTCCACACGTATCATTTGTGCACTGAACAAGCCTTACATCATTTGATGTAGGAGTAGTTGTTGTATCCCTATACAAAATCATTGGCAAATTTCCACTGGTTATATCAATTCTGGAAATATTCGCATCTGTAATGGAAAGATTTGTAGTCGTTTTTGTGCTACAAGTTGCATTAGTACATTTAAAGAATCGAATTGTCCCTCTTGCAGGTATAAATGCAATCCTTGCAAACCCATCACTTCCAATCTTAAATCTTCCAGAACTTGCTGTTGTTCCTGCATCAACAGTTGTAGATGTACCTGTAGAACATGCAGCGTTTGTACATTGTCTAAATATCAGATTTCCGCTCTGATTTCTATAAAGAAGTCTTGCAAACCCATCACTTGCCACTTCTACCTGTCCTTCACTACCAAGACCTGCGGTTCCATTTAAAATATTTGTCTGAATATTACTAATACATTGGCTGTTTTGACACTGCACAAATATCAAATCGTTATTTACGTAATCTTCAAACAGAATTCTTGAGAAGCCATCGCCACTAGAGTTTGCAATGTCGACTGATGCTACTCTTCCAACGGAAAGCGTAGTTGTTGAGCGCGATGAGCATGCATCATCACTACATTCCTGATACTGAATTCCATAGCCGTTTGCTGAAGATCTTGGTGAAACTATTTTGGCAAAACTATTGTTTCCAATTGTAACTGCCATCATTGGGTTAGCGGAAAAAGGATCAAGATCAGTGTTAACGATATTAGTATTAAAAGCGTTGCCTCTAGAAACAAATAAAAATAAAGTGACTAAAGAAATAAAGAAAGCTATAAAAATTTTCTTATTAACAACTATTGTTCTCATCATTCTTAAGTCTTTTGTGTTCATATTTATTGTCCGCTTGTTCTTATAGGTAGTACTGTGCTTCCATTGGTATTTCCCAAAGCATCACGTGCAAAGAACTCTACATAATAGGTATCTTCAAATGTCTCAGTTGCTCCTACCTGTCTGACTCCAGTCCAACTACCCTCATTATTAGGTGAACCACTTGGGGGATTTAGATTAAATGTCGCTTGTGCGCCACCATCTGAAGTCACAACCACTTGCACCTGCTCTACTTGTGCAACGCTATCGCTTACCTTTACACTCCAAGATTGTGACTCAAGTGGATATGCCCACAAATGATTTATTGTTACTTCATAAAGGTCAGGCGTTCCACCTTGCAGCAATGGGAATGTTCCTGATTGTGGGTCTGGTGTTGGGGTTGGTGTTGGTGTTGCTGTTGGGCCAGGGGTTGGGGTTGCTGTTGGTCCAACGGTCTCTACCCCACCAGTTAGACTAGATACGGCAAGTAATGAATCGCAGTCAACTGCTCCTGAAAGTGAACATGCCCATGTTCCTTGGTCGTATCCTGCTGGAATACAATTTGAAAGTGAGGTGAGTGGACAAACATTCGTAAGAGACGATTCTTTTGTTACTGGCGCAAAGAGAACATTCCACTGAGGACAACTATACGTAGAATCATTCGTATCTTCGACTGTCCTATATGCATAACAAGAAGAATTGGAGTCAGTACAGTCAGGATCTTGTGGGACTTCCTTCATATATATCGTGTCCTGTCCATTTGCATTTCTCACTCTCCACTCATTTCCAAATGGAATTTCATGAGGATAACAATTGGTATCTTGATAATAGGTATCAATGGCTACTTTAATTGACTGCAAATCACGGGAACGGGTCGCATCTTTTGCTTTATTGAGCTGCTTTATTGGGTTAAGAGTCAACACTACTCCACTCAAAAGCGTTAAAAGTACCGCTGTTGCAACAAGAATCTCAACTAAAGTAAATCCAGCGGTGCTGGATTGTGAATTTTGAATATTGATTTTTGAATATTGGGCCTTACCTTTCTTCTCAATCTTCGATATTCTATATTCGATATTCTTAATTCTATCTTGTTGGGCAGTTTTCATAATTTGTCTATATTCGATATTCAAATCTCATCTCACCGTTATCGTTCCTATCTGATTTGGTTGTGCTTGATTCTTGAATTTATATACACCAGCTACATCAAATTTAATTTGTTTTTCCTCTCCATTCTTAATAACTCCTACATTTAGCATTGCGTCTTTTGCGCCTATTCCAACGATATCCAAGTCCTTTTGACCAATATTAAGAAGGATGACTGAATAGCCATGAGTAATAGCAATATCTGCAGGATAGATTCTTTTTTCATTAATAACGACTGTAAAGTCCGTTGTGGGAGGAATGGAAGGGTAAGGAGTAAGCACAGCCTTTGTTGGAATAGGGCGCTGCTCTGGGGGAAGATTTGCATTGTCACGGTCAATTTGTTTTCCTCTGCCAAAAAGTAGCACTCCCGTAACTATCAATAGTATTAGGATAACTCCGCTCACAAGGCCAATCAATATCTTATCGTTTCTCCCCATAATCTTTTTAAAATCAGCCTGCAAATATCCTTCTTCGGAAGACTGTGCCTTAACTCTTTTAACACTTTTTCTCTTTGTCATACACAATGCCTGCCGTCCCTGAAAAGGGATATACTGATATCAGTATAGATACTATTTTTTGTGCTTGTCAAGCCCTCAAAATAGGGTAAATTGGATAATAAAAGTGTACGTGAAAATATATTATTTTCACTGCTATCAAATTGTTAATTAATGTATCAATCTATAAATTTGTACTCTACTTTCTAACATGGGAAAAAGGTGCCAATTGAGCTACTTTAGCAGGGTTGACATTATTTTGAAAAGTTTGCTACAGTAAATTATGGACAAAAAAGCTGCCGTATCATACCTTTCATCTATATCAACCATTCTTATTTCTACGGTTTTTTTCTTATTTCCGTTGTTCTTTCTCACCAATACAACTGACTTCTACTCATTTCCAAAGCAGATACTTATAATTGGTGCTTCCCTTATCCTATTTATACTGTGGGGGGTCAAGAGCGTTGTTGAAGGTAAAATAACGTTGCTGCTCAATCCATTAAATATTCCCCTTCTTATATTTACTGTTATTATCATCGTTTCAGCTGTTATTTCGCCAAATAAATTTGACTCTGTTCTTCAAGCAGTACCGGTTGCCTTACTTATTTTATTCTTCTTTACTGTCGTTAATTTCATAAATGAGAAGACTTCTTTCACCATTGCCCTCACCTCTCTTATAATAGGAAGCGTATTGTCCTCAATTCTAACCGTTCTTTCTCAATTCAAAATATATGCCTTGCCTTTTGCCGCAACTCACAATGAACTATTCAATCCAAATGGCTCTCAAATACAACAACTAGCTTTTCTTACCCCTCTCTTTGTATTGTGCGTTGCCTCCCTCACACACATAATAAGAACAGGAAAGCTAGCCGCCATTACAAGAAGGGCTGACCAAATGATTCAAGCAGTCTCTGCTCTCGTAATAGGTGCTGGTATAGGAGCAATTTTTTATCAGATTATAAATCAAGCACAAAAACCCATACTGCTTCCCTACAACCATGGATTTCAAATTGCACTTGCCTCAGTAAGTCAAGATGCACAACGACTCTTACCATCATTCCTATTAGGTGGTGGATTTGGAACATTTTCTACCAGCTTTACCAAATTCATCCTTCCATCTTTTAACTCATCGACAGCTTGGAACTTGGCTTTTCCATTCTCCTCGTCTTTCGTTCTAGAACTTGTAGCATCTACAGGTATACTAGGTTTTGTAGCATTCCTATTTATAGTATTTAAATTCGTAAAAACAAAAACATCAGTTATTAACCCACTCTTTCTTGCTACAGCTACAACAGCGCTCTTGAGCTTTGCAATACCCTTCTCGTACTCTATGATTTTTCTTTTTATTGCGCTCCTTGCACTTTACATTACGCATTTAAATCTCACCAATTCAAAAAAGGTGGCAGAAGTTGCTGTAAATCTAGTTACCCTCCAAAAGGGTCTATTCTCTCTCACTGAGGACTCCACCAGACGCAAAACGGATAACTATGTGCTTCCATTTATTGCTCTCGTGAGTGCCGTCTTACTAGCCGTATTTATACTATTCTTTATGATAGGTTCTGGTACAGCAGCAAGAAAAGGATACGTACAACTGCTTCTATCTGATATTAAATTTGCCAAATCTCTTCAGCCTGAAGCATTGCAGTCAGGCTCTGTGACCTACAATCTCCAGACAGAAGCAATAGAACAATTTCCATACCGAAGTGACTATTACAGAGTGTTCTCTCAGGTAAATTTGGCACTTGCTGCAAGTCTTGTAAATTCACAGCAAGGAACCGCTGCTCCATCACAAGAAGTTCAACAAAATATCCTAGGACTACTACAACAGAGTATTAACAGTGCCCGACAGGCAGTTACCCTCTCTGGCGAAAGTGCCATAAATTGGGACAATTTAGCTCAAATTTACAGAAATCTTATTGGGGTAGGACAAAATGCAGAACAATTCACCATACAATCACTTAACAAGGCGATATCTTTAAATCCAAGCAACCCAGCCTTAAGAATTGAATTAGGAGGAGTATATTATCAACTAAAACAGTACGATCTTGCTCAAAACCAATTTACCATAGCTACTCAGCTAAAAGCTGACTACCCCAACGCCTACTACAACCTAGGAAAATCATATGAGCAAAAGGGAGACCTACAAAATGCGGTTCAACAATTTCAAGTCGTAAGACAACTCGTCATTAACGACGCTACAAATCTCGCAAAAATTGATGAAGAAATTAAAGCACTTCAGACAAAGATAGGTGAGGCTGCAGCAAATGGTACAGATACATCAGTTGCACCAACTGAGGACAAAACGCCACTTGAAGTGAGTCAACAGAAAGCAGATTTCCCAGAACAAGACCCGAGAGTCAAGATACCAGAACCGCCAACCACCAAGGCTACTCCAACCCCAACGAGCGCTGAAGAGACACCTTCTCCAACTCCAACTCAGTAGCTAGGCACTAGACAATAGTTGAATGGCTAATACTTAAAACTTCTCAATTCGTTGGAAGAATACTTGTACTGAGCTTGTCGAAGTATTGTTCGAGGTACTCTCGAGAACTATGTGTCCAAACTTTTCCCTTTATACTTACTTCTTGCTTCTTAATTCAAGTTCTTGATGTATAATACCTTCAATAACGTTCAGACTCTACCCTAGCAATTGCTGCTGGCGAATAGGATTTGAAAATGGTTCATTCACAACTCGGTTAGGAAAGGAGAGGAAAATGGTTTGGATCACCTTCGCTATTTTTTGCATCTGCATAATTAGCATTTTTACTGCACTTGGGACTCTCATCAGCATTCCAGTTAAAAAGATCCAACCACCACGACGAACAATGCTTTGCTTTTTCGTTGCACTCATCTGTTGTACTTGTGAATTTTTAGTTGGTTTAAACCTTGCCCTCCAATTCCACCTATACAGCATTTCAATTGCCGTGTGCTGTCTATCACTCGCGCTCTTTCTTTGGGTTTTTCCAAGTTTCAACATGTATAGAAAGACTCTTAAAGAAATTGAAAAGGAGAACAAGAAATGAGTAATGCATCTTCGGAGCGTAAATCACGCTCGGCAAAATGCCCACATTGTAACGCTTGGCATCACTACGAAGCCAAACTTGGCCAAAGAGTGACCTGTCGGGTCTGTAGTAAGGAATTTGATTTCCGCCCGCCTCCATCATCACTTTTTGCACCAGAAAAAAATTCGAGTGCATCAAAAAACTAACCGAACTACACAGGGGTTGCGCTTCAAAACCGCAACCCCTCCCAATTATTTCCCCATATATATGTTTGTCATTCTGTGAGTATTGTATGCAAAACATAATGGAACGAACATTCCATTTATGGAAAAATTTGTAGGCGACGTCCCGCCATGGCGGGACTAGTCCGGAATTTTCGTGAGTGAAATGGAGTTTTAAATACATGGAGCACAGCATGACAAGAGGCTTTGGTACTTTCGACGGCCGAAAGTACAAGAAAAAAATATTTCTTTTTACTTCTTTTTTACCTTCTCGACCAGTCTCACGGACTAGGCAGGCTCCGCTCGAAGAATAAATCCCTTTTCTTTATACTTTATTCTTAAACTGTACGCTGTACGCTTTCCTAACTAAACCCTCTATCTTAAGAACGATAACGGATTAAGATTCCCACCTCCACTATGTACTTCAAAATGTAGATGAGGACCAGTTGTTCTTCCGGTCATTCCTACCCATCCAACAAGTGTTGAACCAGCCGTAACTTTTTGACCTACGCTTACATTCACAGCACTCATATGAGCGTACAAAGAACCATACCCATTATCCCCTGAGACAATAACATGGGTTCCATACCCTCCATGCCACCCACCGGTATAAGCACCCACAACCACACCACTTTGAGCAGCCACAACAGGTGTACCTACCGATGCTCCAATATCAATTCCAGGGTGATACCATGCAAAATACTGATTCATAGTACCCCCAACAGGCCATGTAAAACCAGCACCCGAGACTACTACAGAACCACTCGGTATAAATTTTTGCCTTGCAATATAGCTTGGCTGGGCAGCAGGCTTTACTCCATCAGGCACAATAACCGTCTGCCCGACAACAAGAGAAAAGGTCTGTGGATCTGCAAAATCATTAAAAGGGAAGTCGACTACAGCCTGAGCATTTGCATCATACTTTTTAGCTATAGTATAAATAGTATCTCCACTTGATACTTTGTGCGCAATTCCCGAAACCGGAAGAATTTTGAGGCTATCGCCAACGGTTAACGAATCTCCACTTAAATTGTTCTCCCACTTAATAGTGTCCTCTGATATTCCAAATTTCTGAGCAATTCCTGATAATGTATCTCCCTTTTGCACCTTATACACAAGTACTTCAGACCGAGGCTTATCACTTGCGCGTGTTTGGAATACATCTTGAGGTGCAAGACTTTGAGTCTCGTTAAGCCCCTGTGCAAAGCTTAAGAGTGAATTACTTTGACCAAATTTATTCGTATCTGAAATAAAGGGAGAAATAAGAACTCCAATTGAAAGCACCGCCATGGCACTGACATGAAGAAAAAAGCGATTTCTCTTCCCTCTTTTGATAAGTACTGACTTTACGACTACATTTTTGTTCTTCTCAAAAATATTGGAGAAAAACATGATTTTTGCCTTAAAATAGGTAGTTAAGAAGGAGATAAAACCAACAAATTCTTTATAGAAAAATATAACTCCCGGTATGAGGATGTGAAAAAAGGATTTTCCTGAGGCTAATGTTTTGAGTAATCTTCCCACACTTCGTATGGGACTTCTTCTTCGCATGGAAGAGACAGTTTATCAATTGAAGCTTGATATGTCAATTGAAGTGTAATTTTTAATTCTTAATTTTTAATTTGAAATCAAAACAGAAATTTTATAAATTTGAATTTTAAAATTGATTAAAAATTTTAAATTTGTGCTTAAAAATTAAAGTACTATTCTTTCCCGAGGCCATTGAGGAATTCTTCGTTCGTATCTGTTTGTGAAAGTCTTTCGATAAGAATTTGAGTTCTTTCGTCAGGTCCCAATACGTCCATCATGCGTCTCATGGTTGCAATCTTTTTATAGTTCTTCTCATCCAAAAGCAATTCCTCTTTTCGAGTACCTGAGCGCTCGACATTTATTGATGGGTAAATACGTCTTTCAGCAAGTCTTCTATCCAAATGTAGCTCCATATTTCCAGTTCCCTTGAATTCTTCATAGATAAGGTCATCCATTCTTGAACCCGTATCCACAAGGGCTGTTCCAATTACGGTAAGCGACCCTCCCTCTTCACATTTTCTAGCAGCTCCAAAAAATCTCTTTGCAGGCCATAATGCTGCTGGGTCAAATCCTCCAGTTAGGGTTCTTCCCGAAGGCTCAATTGAAAGGTTGTATGCTCTGGCAAGCCTAGTGATTGAGTCAAGAAGAATAACAACGTCCTTTCCGGTCTCAACGAGTCTTTTTGCGCGGTCCAGTGCAATTTCTGCTGATGTTGTTTGAGCTTCTGGTGGTTCATCAAAATTTGAAGCTATAACTTCTCCTTTTACCGAGCGGGATATATCAGTAACCTCTTCTGGGCGCTCTCCAATAAGAACAGCCATGAGATGAACTTTAGGGTAGTTTTCGGCAATTCCTGCTGCCAAATCTTTTAGAATGGTTGTTTTTCCTGCTTTTGGAGGGCTTACTATCATTCCTCTCTGTCCAAATCCAATTGGTGAGGCTATATCAATAATTCTTGTTGAAAGGGGTACTTTTTTGGTTGATAAAACCATTTGCTGGATTGGGTAAATTGGAGTTAAATCCTCAAAATATACTCTCTTTGTGGTCATGTCCGGAGCAACTCCATTTACTTTCTCAATTTTGAGAAGCCCATAATATCTCTCATTGTCCTTTGGTGGTCTCCCTTGTCCTTCTACTGAATCTCCATTTCTAAGCCAAAATCTTCGGATTTGAGATGAAGAAATGTAAATATCTCTGTCAGATGGTCTAAATTTGGGGCGTAAAAATCCGTGCCCTTCGTGTTGGATATCTAAAATTCCAGATACGGCTTCCGTATCATCCCTATCGTTATCTCTGTATGAACGGTCATTCCTACCATAATCACGAGAATCAGAACCTCTTGATACTTCTTGAGATTGTTCTGAGCTTGATGGCTCTCCTACTGCTGGGGAAGACTGCTCTTCCATTTCGTCAGATTCAGTAATAATTTTCTTTGTTGGACTCATATGATTAAAGCAATTGATGCTCTCACGTTTTTCTTAGGGATAAAGTGATTGAAGCGCGAAACTAACCTACGCTTATTAAAACATGACCCATCTTTATTGTCAATATGAGAAATACGCAACCTATAATAAATCGCCGTTCGATAAACTATAAGTCTTTCTGAAACCTAAAACCTAAAACCTAAAAACAAGATTCACGTCCTATAGCACTTGACAGGTGAAGTATCTACTGCTATAATGCCGAATAGTCTTACTATGAAAAAGAAATTATTCGCACTTACATTGATTTCACTCATGCTTTCACAAGCAGCTACTTCCTATGCAGCAGGCACAACTTCCGGTCAAAGCAACTGTCAAGTTGTTTACGGAGGCGGAGAAGTCTGTCAAGAAAAAATCCAATTTACGATTGATAAAACAGTACAAAGACCAACAAAAGGTGGAGATTTTGTAGATAACCTTTCTATAAATGACACACGATTCCAATCAGGAAATAATGTGAGCTTTAAAATTGCTATTACTAACACCGGTGACCGAAAGATAGACAAGCTTGACGTTGTTGATACCCTACCACAGTACATGACCTTCGTTTCTGGAGTTGGAAAATATGATAGTGCAACAAATATCGTTACCTATACTATTACAGACCTAAAGAAAGGCGAAACAAATGAGCAAACTATCGTTGTAAAGGTAGCTGACAGCTCAAAACTCCCAGCAAATCAAGGAATAACATGTCTTACTAACAATGCAAAGGCAACTGACAATAACGGTCTTGTTGCAAATGATGCTTCAGCATTCTGTGTAGAAAAACAAATTATAACTTCAAAACCAACTCCAGCAGTTTTTGAAAGTGTTCCTGTTAAAAAGATTCCAGAAACAGGTCCTGAAATGCTATCTCTTCTTGCTTTAATACCAGCAGGACTTGCAGGTATTGCTATCCGCAAGAAAACCAAAATCAACTAATATCCTTCCTTTGAGGATGGAGAAAGCAGCTTTACACATACCCGATTCATCAACTTCCGATTCACTTTTCACTACATTTAAATCCCACACCTAAAGCTACCTTCCCTAACCTTAAAGACATGTTGCTTCTCTCGTCATTGCGAGTGAAACGAAGCAATCTTTTCTTGTTAGGAAGTTTGTTTTTCAAACTTTGTTCTTTGACAAGGTATACAGAAAATTAGGTCGTGTGACTGATGTATTCAGGCGCCGGTACTAAGCGCACCATGTAGTGTAAGCTGCACATGGTGTGCTTGTTTCCGGTACTTGAAGCAATTTTGTCGCACGAAAGGAGAAGCGATAGGCTTTAAAGCACGGATGGGAGAGGTCCCACAGACCTCAGTCTGATTTCACAAAGGATGTGAATATAATGGCTGCTGGACCAACTCCGGCTCGTCCACGCATCTGGAGAAGGGCGTGGGCACGAGTACCTCGACCATCTGGTAGTGGTACTGCCGCAACCGGCGCAAGGCGACTGATCTCCTCGCTCTTCTACGCCGTTGTCGTTATTGCACTCTTTTTCGTGGCACTCGTTGCCATCGGATGGATTGCCAATAACGGAACAGACGCCGTAAAAGCTGTTTGGAACAATCCATTCGGTGACGACGGCAACGGATCTTCTGATAACGATGAAGATGAAGTCATCTCGGTTGCCTCCGAAAAGGACGCTGCCAAGATTTTTGGCGGCGATGAGGATGACTGGCGGGAGGCCAAGAATTCGGAAGGGTTTGCATGGACCTACAAAGGCCCAAAAACAAACCTTCTGATTCCTGAAGGCTTTCGCGTCGACTATCCCAACCATAGTTGCGTTGAACCCAAGAGTGAGAAAAACACTGGCGGCGTTTATGGCAAAGAGACTGTCAAGAACATCAAGCTCGCGACAGTCTGGGATGTGTCAGCAGAAGGAGAAACGCAATGCCCTGCTACGTCAAAGTTTGTACTGGAAACAGTTACTCCAACTCCGACGAGCCAGGCAACACCGCCTACAGTAGGCGCAACGCCAACAGGTGCCTCTTCGTTCTGGGGACCAGCAGGGGAAGCACCTCAAAACATCGATGATGCAGCACGCATTCTCGGCGTTGAGAAGCAATTCCTCACCAAGCATAACTACAAGCCCGGCGATGACACTGTCATTGGTTGGGTAATCGGTACTAATGGTACTGAAGCTGTAGGTATGCGAATTCATGCCAACAACATCCCCAACGGGACGTGCGTTGACTTGGATCCCGGAGCAAGCTCGATCACCAACAAGGTCGCGCATGTACAGGTCTTCACTCCAATGTGGAGCCGCACCCTCACTGATAGTGACGGGTCGTTTGACGGCCTCAAGTCTACTGTCTACTGGACCCCCTGTGTTTTCACAGATGGTTTCAAGACGGTAGTCGGAACCGTAAAAACAGGCTCAAACAAGGATAATGCAGCCTTCAGCTGCACCAACCTTCCGAAGAGTAAAGAAGACCTAGTTAAGATCTTCCCAGACTCAAAAAACGGCGCGTGGGGCCCCACAAACTTCCCACACGGCTGGATGTTCACCACAAGCGGTGCACCGATCAGCCTGAAGGCAGTGGAAGGTATTCACCACATCGACTACGATGGCGGAACAACAATGAGCGGTCAGACTACGCCTTCGGGCACAGTCTTTACCGTCTGGTTCTGCAAGTAAGCTCGCTTTAATGGCGAGAAAACGCTCTCCACCTAAAGAAGGGTTGACACGCGAAAGCGTAACCTCGCCACTGGGCGGGTCCCTTCTTCCCCCTTTGGGGGATACAACAAAACAAGAGCTCTCATTTCTCATTGTGCATTGCGCACAAGAGGAGAAAGAAAGAGTTTTTCGTTTTGTTGAGTTCTGTATACCTTGCTCTCTTAATTTGAAATTTACAATTTGTAATTTGAAATAAATTTTTAAAAATTAAAACATTCAAATATTGACTAAAAATTAAAAATTAAGAATTAGAAATTAGATATTAGAAATTAAAAATTATATGAATACTCTATCAATTGTTATACCTATATATAACGAGGAAAAAAGGCTTACAACAACGTTTCAAGCGCTTGACGAGCTAAAACTTCCTAATGGCATAAAATTAAACGAAGTTATTTTTGTAAATGATGGCTCAAATGACAAAACCCTAAGTATGCTTAAAAACTACCAAAAAACATCCAAAAAAGTTATAAATATCATTTCCTATAAAGATAACAAGGGAAAAGGATTTGCGGTAAAAAAGGGAATGCTAAGCGCAAAGGCTGACTATGCGCTCTTGTGTGACGCTGATATGTCCACCCCCCTATCTGAGCTAAAGAAGTTTTCATCTCCGATACAAAAGGGTGTTCATGTTATTATAGGTACACGAAAAAACGGAAAGTCTACAGTCATTGTTCATCAACCTAAAATTCGAGAATACCTAGGAAGAGTTTTTACGCTCATAACCCAAATTGTCCTTGGCGTACCTGTTACGGATTTTACGTGCGGATTTAAGTTATTCTCGCACGCCTCAATTCCTCTCATTTTTACTGAAAGTAAAATAAATCGCTGGGGATATGATGCTGAAATCATTTACCTTGCACTAAAGAAAAATCTTTCTCTTGTTGAATGTCCAGTTGAATGGTCTGATAACAAAGGAACACATGTACAGGTAATGCAGGCTATTCCTCAAACAATATTTGAGCTCTTCAAAATCCATTATATTCATACAGTTATTCCATTTGTAGGCTCATTAAAGCCAATTCTTGTAAGAATCAGCGCATAATCATGAAAAAAGCAATTGTCATTTCAAGCTATCCCAGTGAAAAAGCCATACACGGTCAAGGCACGGTTGGAGTCGCTTCTTATGCAAAAAACACCCTTGGTGCTATTCAAAAAACAAGCAAGGGTACCTCATTTACCGTTTTTGCCGAAAAACTTTTAGACGAGTCTGACTATCGAAAAAATAATATTTCAGTTAAAAGAATATGGAAAAGAAATTCTTTCCTGACATTTTTTCAACTCGTAAAAAGTATCCTTAAGGAAAAGGACAGCAGCACAGTTGTCATTGAATTTGAGCTTGCAATGTTTGGAGCGCTCCCTTATTTACTCCCATTTCCTCTCTTTCTTATCTTACTAAAAATACTGCAAAAGAAAATCATACTCATAAACCATCAGGTTATTCCCAATATTGATGAGGTTGGTCCACATATTAATGTAAGCTCCCAATCAACCTTAACATCTGGCTTTTTCAACGTTGGCCTCACCATTTTTTACCGCCTCATGATGGCACTTTCAGATAAGGTTATTGTATTTGAAGATGTCCTAAAATCGCGACTCTCTTCGTATGGTAATAAAAGAAAAATTTCAGTTATTCCTCACGGCGTTGAGACATTCTCCAAAATTCCAACCAAAAAAGAGGCTAGAAAAAAACTACATGTGTCCTCTTCAAGTTATATCGTACTCGTATTCGGTTTTCTTGCGTGGTACAAGGGAAGTGACTGGATAATCCAAGCAGTTCAAAAGTTGAAAGAGGATAAAAAGCTTAAAGGAAAAAATATTCAGCTTATTCTTGCAGGTGGAGCAAATCCAAATCATTTGGATAAAGACTTTTATATAAAATATATTACCGCAATTGAAAATGCTTGCCAGCAAAAGGGTATTATCCTCAGCGGATTTGTACCTGAAAATGAAATCGCTTCCTACTATCAGGCCAGTGATATGGTCGTTTTGCCATACAGAACATTCATGTCCTCAAGCGGACCACTTTCTATAACGTTCTCATTCAAAAAACCATTTCTTCTATCCCCAAAGCTGAAAGGGATTCTTGTAGCGCCAGATATGATAAGTTCAATGAAGCATCTCAAGATAAAACAAGAAGATATATACTTTAAAGACTTCAATGGAGATTTTGCAAAAAAGCTCCAAAGAATTAGAATAAATAGTAAGCTACAAAAAAAGCTTTCCCGTTTGGCGAGTCATATAAAGCAACAAAGAAGCTGGAATGTCATTGGTAGCAGATATTATGATGAAATTTTTGCCTAAATTACATCCCTCGCTTTTCTTAAGAGCTTTCGTATCGTCCTTCCCCATCCTTATTCTCCTTATTGTCGTTACTGTTATTGGTCTTCTCAATTATAAAACGGGTACTGTCATGACTGGATGGGATAATTTACATCCGGAATATAACTTTTCAGCTAATATCAGCAGGTCTTTATATGCTGTGTGGCAAGAATACCAAGGTCTTGGGCTACTTGGAGGCATGGGTCACGCCTCAGACTTACTGCGCCAATTGTTTCTAGCCTTTCTTGCGCTTTTCCTACCATCATCTTTTCTAAGATTTTTTTGGGTGATGTTAACACTTTTTATCGGTAGTACGGGTGTGTATATCCTCATACGCAGTGCTCTCTTTGAAGCAGCACATAAAAAACGTGCCACAATTGCACTCATTGGTGCTCTTTTCTACCTTCTCAACCTTTCAACGATTCAATCTTACTTTGTACCTTTTGAGGCGTTTATTGCCCATTTTGCTGCTCTTCCGTGGCTTCTTTTTGCCTCACTACTCTTTCTCAAAAACCAATCTGCAAGAAATACTGCAATTCTTTCTTTAATACTTTTACTCGCAACTCCAGCTGCTTATATCCCAACGCTTTTTGTTACATTCCTCCTTTCGCTTAGCACAATACTTCTCGTACTTTTTCTAACTGCGAAAGGTACTCTTCGCCTTTTCAAGGCAACCCTAAAGCTTTTTGGACTTATTTTTATCATTAATTCTTTTTGGCTCCTACCTTTTCTCTACTTTACCCTTACCCATTCTACGGTAAATCTTGATGCAAAAATGAATCAGATGGCTACAGAAACCATCCTTTTGCAAAACAAAGAGTTTGGGAACCTTGCTGATGTTGTCTTATTAAAGGGCTTTTGGTTCAATAATGTTGACCCAGACCTGAGCGGCAACTTCAGATTCATGTTTGGAGCATGGCGCAATTACTATGCGTCTCCCCTAATTCAAGCTGTTGGATTGAGCATCTTCTCGATAATAGTACTAGGAGCTGGAAGTATTCTGAAGAATAAAAAACCTCTCCATTTGGCTTTCCTCGGTATATTTCTTTTTGCATTCACCATGCTTGCCACAAATACGCCACCATTTTCTTGGGCCGTTGAGCTATTTAGAAATGTTCCCCTTTTTGGCCAAGCGTTTCGCTTTCCATTTACGAAATTCTCGATACTTACCTCTCTATCCTACTCTGTACTCTTTTCATTTGGCGTCTTAACACTCTGGAATATTTTAAAAAAGGCGAAAAAATTGTCAGGTGTTATAGCTATAGGCATTGCCTTACTACTCATATTCTTAAGCGTTTTTCCTGTCTTTAACGGTAATCTTTTCTATGAAAAAGAACAGATAAAGCTACCGAAAGAATACTCACAAACCTTTGAATTTTTTAAGTCACAAGATAGAAATACCAGAATTGCAAATCTTCCACAACATACATTTTGGGGATGGAATTTTTATACGTGGGGCTATGGAGGCTCTGGTTTTCTCTGGTATGGAATAGAGCAACCAATACTCGACCGTGCATTTGATGTCTGGTCTTCCCCTCTTGAGAACTATTATTTCGAGCTATCGCGTGCAATTTACTCTAAAGACTCAGCTGCAGTTGAAAGGGTTCTTAATAAATACCAAGTCAACTGGATTCTTATCGACAAGAGTGTCTATTCGCCTTTTTCACCAAAGGTAGTCTTTTATGACACAACCGAAAGCCTGCTTTCAAACATTTCTTCTGTTAAAAAAGTACAGTCATTTGGACATATAGATATATATGCTGTAAGCCTAAAAGACAAGCCAAGCAATTTTCTGTTTACTACTGGCGACTTACCCAAAAGTAATGTTTTTTCTTGGAATGACAACGATAACGCATATGCAAAACTTGGCAATTATGTAACAACTTCGGAAAGTGCAGATAGTTTTGTCTTCCCAAGTCTTTTTACAAACAAACTCCAAAGTGATCTAGAATTTAAAGCGACGGTAAAAGATCAAACGATAACATTTACAAAATTACTTCCTGAAACCGCAGCTCCCTTTCTGGAACTTCCAAGTTTTATCTCAACTGAAAATTCTATTCCTGTTGAAATAAAAGTTTCCAAAAGACAAGACTTTACCGAAGTGCTTCTCAACATCGTAGAGCCAATCATCAAAATGAACGGCAATGCGGTAAATGCGCAACCGACAGTTTCAATTCCCCTTTTCATAATCCCCCAGTCTCTGGATGGCACTTTTTCTTTTAATAGTAACGGAAATAAAGAATTTCAGATTGATACAAGAAGCAATAGCTCACAATACATCTATGCCTCACTCACTCAAGACAACATCATTACTCTTCTAAATACCTCAACAGGCGAGATTAAAACCCAAACTATTACATCCTCGCTACTCAAAAACTCACTTCAAGATACCCATACCATTTCCATACAACCGGAAATAAAAGCACAAACGCTTGAGGTAACACTTCCCTATATAACAGACAGCTACACAGGTCGCACCATTTCTCCTGCTGCATTTCATAGAAATGAAAAGTGCAATGCATTTAGGAATGGGGCTGTTACCTTTACTTCAAAGATTGAAAAAGCAGACAGCCTTTTACTGCTAAGTGACAACAACACCGCATGTGTCTCAACTCACCTGTCAACACTTACCCACAACGTAGGATATGCCATTTCTATTGATGCAAAAAATATAAAAGGACAACCACTCCACTTCTGGACACTAAATCCCGATGAAGGGTTTGCGCCACTGGATACGTACCTTACCTCTGGCAACAACATACTCATCCTGCCACCTATGGAAAAATACGGTCAAGGATACTCATTCCACTTTGAAAATATCTCAATTGGAAACCAAATTGCGGAAAATCAAATTAATAGCTTTGCAATCGCTCAGATTCCTTATAACTATCTGAAAGGAATACAAACAACGTCTAAAGAATTGCATAACCAAGTACAGCCAAACGTAACCATTACAAGCACCCACCCAAATACCGCTCTTTATATTATTGAGGCAAAAGTTGCCAAGCCCTTCACCCTTGTGCTCTCTCAAAGTTATGATTCAGGATGGAATGCATACGCGCTACCTCAAACCACTTCCCATGTAAAAAATTCGCTCTATCGCTCATTTCCATTTCTTTTTGCAAAACCACTACCTCACCTAAAAATAAATAACTGGGAAAATGGATGGACACTACAACCTACAACCCGCCGGGCAGAGCCTCTGGGCGGCGCCTACAACCTACAACCTATTGTAATTATCTATCTACCACAGTACCTTCAATACGCAGGCTTTCTCCTATTGTGGCTACATACAGGCATATTTGTACTTCTCCTATTACGTCAAGCAGAACTTCCATCAAGTCTTGTGCGCCTAGATAGGTTCTTTCATAAGAAAGCAGAAGATATAAAGCAAAGAGTCGCCTCCCTTACCAAGCGGACATAGCTTTCATGTGCATTTGTATTGTATCCTACAACATTCATCCTCACTCAATCCTAAACGTGCACCAGTATGCAACCAAAAAGTAATGGTGTTAATTATTAAATAGTTACCAACAAAGTTTTCCACATCTTTTTTGCATACTCTTTTTTTGTTGATATATAAGGCTAAATTGAATTGATAGATACTCTAGGCCTATGACTAACTCTATCATGGTTGCTATAGGTTGCGGGTGTTGACAGGATATGCTATACTAATCTCGATTTATGAAATTTACCATTGGATTTACAAAAAAATCGAAATCAAAGAGACAAAGAAGAGTGTTATCTGACTTTTATCAGAATTCTGTAAATAGTTACGGTAAACAACAAATGAAATCTCTTATAGACAAAGGTTTGAGCATTCAGTGGTAGTTTCTAAAGTACATTAAAAGCTTGAAATTAAAAGATATACCTAAGTAGTATTGGGTGTATCGGTCTAAAGAAAAAGAGCATCGCTTTCGCTACTCATAAATAAATCCAAGTACGAAAAGCAATGCTCTTTTAGCTACTAGCTGTAGTCTTTAGGCAGGGTAAGACTATGCTATTTAAGAAAATTAGCAGAATTACCAAATATTGTCAAGAAAAGTCACTGAAGCTATTTTTAGTGGTTTTAGTCGTTAAGACAAGGTCTTTTCACAAGACGTTGTAAAAGGTATTTGATCGGGAGTTAGCGAGTTGGGCAGGCTTTCTAACTTCCGATTAAGTACCTTTTTTTGTGGTCTTGATATCCCTCCCCTCTATTCACCGATTTTCCTTATACTAGTTTGTCATTCTGCGAAAGGTTTGATGGATAATTTTTAAGCTCAAATTTGAAATTTTTAATCAATTTTAAAATTTTGAAATTGAAACATTTTTTAAAAATTAAGAATTGAAAATTAAAAATTAAGAAGAGTAATCAGCCTTTAGGCGCTTGGGGACATGACTTTCAGCGTTGAGACTCTACCCTCAACCATCCAATTATCTCCGTAAAGAAGAATATAATATTTACTACTATCAAACATCTCGTGTTTTTGAAGGTAAGAAATAGCATTTTTCATATCATCTAGTTTTATCGGTTGTCCTTTTTTGAAAATGGTCTGTTGTAGGAGCGGTATTACGCCAAAATTTACCGTTAGGCTATCTCTCACCCTTTGATTGGGAGCAAACACAAAAATCGGGGCTTCTGGACGATACCTTGATAGCTTTCTTGCAGTTCTCCCCGATTCGGTAAAGACAATAAAGCCTCCAAAATTGAAGTTCTTTCTTTTGAACTGGAGATACATATTATAGGCACTGTCACAAAGCAACTCTTCAGAATCTATACTAACGAAATCAAATTCTCTCCTTGTGTCCTTTACCAAAACGTTTTTCTCATTAAAGACAATTGTCTTTTTCATGTAATTAACAGCCTCTAGCGGGAACTGGCCTGCAGCTGATTCCTCAGAAAGCATAACCATATCAGTGAGATCAAATACAGCGTTTGCAATATCAGAAATTTCTGCCCTTGTTGGAAATGGTTTTTCTATCATTGAATGAATCATTTGAGTAGCTGTTATGACTGGAAAACCTCTCTCAATACATTTCTTAATCATGATTTTCTGATAATAAGGGACTTGCTCAATTGGCAGCTCTACTCCCAAATCGCCCCTTGCCACCATAATTCCTTCAGAAACATCAATAATGTCATCCAAATTATCAATTGAGAGCTTTGTTTCAATTTTTGAAATTACTCGACCGGTGAAATTCACTCGCTTCATAAATGACTTGAGATCAAGCACATCTTGAGAAGTTCTTACAAAAGAAAGAGCAACAAAATCAACCGGTGAAGATGCAAATTCTTTCATAGCTTCCTTATCGCGCTGCGTAATTGCAGCTAGAGGGAAGTAAACTCCAGGAACACTAAGGGTCTTTCTGTTCTTGAGAATTCCATTTGAACGGGCTTTTAGAACAACTTGGTCCTTGCTTGCTTTTGTTACTTCGAAGGTAAATTTCCCATCGTCAACGACAATTTTTTGTCCTTTCTCCATATAAGACAAAATGATATCGTCAGTAAGACTAAAACTCATGCTGTCTTTTTTCTGCTTTGAGAGAACAATGTCACTTCCCTCAATGATGGTAACTTCAGCCGCTTGAGGAGTAAGAAGTCTTATCTCAGGCCCTTGCAAATCAATGAGGGTACCAATTGCTCTATCCATTTTCTTAGCAATTTCCTTTACTAAATTAATTTTTTCCTTATGCCACGAAAGTTCATTGTGCTTGAGGTTGAAGCGGAAAACATTGACCCCTGCATGAATGAGTTTTTCAATCATTTCGCTACTCTCAGAGGAAGGCCCAATTGTTGCTATTATTTTTGTGTATTCGCGCATGCTACTCTTTTTCATATTTTTGGCCGAAAAAAACGGCATCAACACTGATACCGCCAACACTGATATTTTACAACACTCGCTTCTCTAATTCAAGTACAAAAGGGCTTCTTTTTCGCTTTCTTTCATTTGAAAATACTACCGTTCTATGATATACTATGGGTTATATACAGGGTCAAATCTTGCACAAAGCACGCTTGATAAAGCCTTGCCTAGTACATTTACAAATCGACAAGGAGGTTACAGATGGTACGGCCAATCGTTTTCTTAGATTGTGACGGAGTCATTATGACCTTGGGCACTATGTCAGCCGCAACCCTATTCACTCCAGAAGCACGTCTGGCCACACGGTTCAGGAATTTCTGTGAAGAATTTGATGCAATTGTAATTGTATCAAGCTCTTGGCGAAATTTTTTCAACCGACCCGAATTTATCGCAAACGTTGGGCTGTGGCTTGAAAGCCGTATTCCCAACGACCGCTCGTGGTGTACACCTTCAAGCCTTCACGGTACCCGTGGAGACGAGATTGAAACGTGGCTTGCCCAACACAGTCAGATTGAAAATCACCCACACGTGATTTTTGATGACGACGCTGATTTTCACCCACACCAACCCTTGGTCCATTGCGACCACATGATTGGTTTGAGTGAGGAAAATCTTACTCAAGCCCGCCAAATCTTACAAACACCTATACAAGAACAGGAGTAATGCTATGAAAACTATCTTCCAACTTATTGAAGGGGATAAAAGTCAAAAACTAGAGCATGATTCATTCCATTCTTCGCTTGAAAGCATCGAAAGGTACGTTGAGAGAAAATGGGGACATATGCCTGGTTTCCGAACGGAGAAAGTCCGAGACAAAGTCACTGGAAGCTATGGAGAGAGCACAACTGATACCATCTTCAGTTTTGAGACAATCCGTCATGCAATGATTGAAGACGGTGACCTTCGACCCTAATCTTTTCACTTTCAAGTGTCCTTGTCGAAACCGGGGGTTTGGCTTAACCGTCAAGCCCCCACCATATCCCCCATATTTAATCTCAAAAACTTAATTTTGCCATTCTTTGATTCTTTTTTGCATTTCAAGGAAGCGCGTTAAAATTTTTTGACTGCTGTGAAGACGGGGGATTCCTCGCAAACTTGTCGAGGAGGGGGTGAAACACGACCCTATGCAATAGGTAGTCCTCTTGTAGGACACACTTCACAAAGGAGAAAAATTAGCGACCCTTGATATGCAAAGAGCTTCTGCTTCTCTTGTCGGTACAAGAGAAGTAAATAAAGATTGCTTCGTCATACTCGCAATGACAAATAAAGATCCTGAGACGAGCTCAGGATGACTGTGGCTATGCTACTATCTTCCCGAAGAATATTCTACCTACATCTGTTTGAATAACTCTTGAGATGAGAACTTTTACCGTTTGGTCCAAAAGCTCTTCTCCCTGCTCAACAACCACCATTGTTCCATCAGGTAGATATCCTACTCCTTGTCTATCTCCTTTTCCTTTTTGTATCACTTTCACAAAAAAGATTTCACCAGGAAGTGCTGTGGTCTTTAAAACATTTGCAACCTCGTACATATCAATGGTCGTAACCCCTCCAATTTGGGCTTTTTTTGCAAGATTAAAGTCACAGGTGATTATCTTTCCTTTATGCTTTTTTGCTGTTGAAATTATGCGCTCATCTACGGGATTTTTTGGGTTTTCATCATCAACTATTTCAAATTTTTCTCCTTTTTGCTTTTTAAGCTGCTCTAATAACTTCATTCCCTTTCTCCCGCGCTCTTTTTTACTATCATCCTTTGAATCTGCTATATGCTTTAATTCATCAAGTACACCCTCGATGACCACAAAAGTCCCGTTAAAAACTCCTATTCGTATTAACTCGAATACTCGTGCATCAATAATTGCTGAGGTATCTAAAAATAGCGGGTAGTCTATCACTGATTTAGGAGTACCCTTTTTTCTTGGGGTTCTTTTTAATTGCTTACTCAAGACTTTTGCAACTTCATCTGCAATTTGAGAAACAACACGTTGGGGAAGAAAAATGTTTTCGACCAAGTGTCGCCCACGGCCCACTGTTTTTATCTCAGGAAGTACAATTTCTTCTTTCTTTACTATTTTTTTAGTTTTCTTTTTTTGAGAAATCATAGATAAATTAATAGCTACATGGCTAAATAGTTACGTGGTTACAAGATTTTAAAACTATTCTAACTATTTCAACCATTCAAACTATTTTGTAATTAATTATCAGCTATCATCTTTAGTGCATTCCATAAGTACGGTGCGTTTTTGATAGTTAGCACTTTTTTAAACCCAAACTTTTCAGCTTCCTTTATTCTTTTTTCAAGGTTAACGACTGACTTTAATTCGCCCAAAAGACCTACTTCGCTCACCGCAACTGTGCTTTTTAGAGAATTGTTCTTAATACTTGAGGCAATAGCAAGACATACTGCTAAATCCGATGCTGTTTCACTAACCTTCAATCCTCCGACAACATTTACAAAAATATCGTACTTATCTACATTTATTCTACCATGTTTTTGGAGTACAGCCAAGAGAAGTTCTAGCCTTTTATCCGGAATTCCGGCCGAAACTCGTCGGGGAAATGCTAGTTGACTGGGAACAGCCAATGCTTGTATCTCTACAAGAAGCGGTCGACTTCCTTCCATTACAACAGTAATACAAGAACCGGGAACTTTCTTTTCATTCTGTGAAAGAAAGAACTCTTGCGTGTTAGCAATTTGAATAAGACCCTTTTCCTCCATAAGAAATATTCCCACTTCACTCGTATCCCCAAATCTATTCTTAAAGCTTCTCACAATTCTTGTTCCGGTCATAGTGTCCCCCTCAAGATACAAAACACAATCAACCATGTGTGACAAAAGCATTGGTCCGGCGACCACTCCATCTTTTGTTACATGTCCAATCAAGAAAACGGGAATATGATTTTTCTTTGCAAAATTTACAAGCTTCATAGTGGCGTACCGAATTTGTGGAAGAGAGCCAGGAAAACCAGTTGCGTCATTTGAAGACATTGTTTGGATAGAATCAACAATAAGCAGGTCTATCTTGCTTGTATCAGAAACTGAAATTATCTGATCAATATCTGTACTTGAAAATATCGAAAGAGTTGATACCTTGAGGTCTTTCTCACTTACAATTCTTTCAGCTCTAATCTTTACCTGAGACTCACTTTCTTCTCCACTGACGTAAAGTACCTTTTTCTCACCTTTTGCAATCTGCAACGCAATTTGCAACATGATTGTTGATTTTCCAACCCCTGGGTCACCAGAAAGAAGAACAACAGACCCCGGAACAATACCGATGTATTTTCCAATCCCTCCCAATACTCTGTCAAATTCCTCTATATGCGTTGAAATTCGCTCCAGAGAGCGACTTTTTACATCGCCTACTTTTTGGGGTGTTTTTGAATTTGATAGGGTAATTACCGGTGCGCCACTCTTTGATTTTGCTTCAATTACTTGCTCCTCAAATGTGTTCCAGTTGCCACATTCTGGACATTTGCCATTCCACTTTGCGGATTCATATCCACAGTTGCTGCATGTATATACGGTTGTTAGCTTCACCATGACGTAGAATTAAGAATCATGAATTAGGAATCAAGGGAAGACAAAAAGCGGACTTAATACTTAATTCTTAATACTTAATACTGTTTATCTATAACCAATGAACTTAGTTTTAAGGACTGGTGATACATTAATAAGCCTCTTTTTATCATCATAGTCAACGATTTCAAGCTCAACTTCTGTGCCAACTTCATATTTTGAATCGGTTGGAACTTTGTTGGATGCAACAAAAGCATTGACCCCAGCTTCAAGCTCTAAAGTAACACCCCTAGACTTTACGTCTTTAACAATTCCCTTTACTATCTTTCCGGATTCATATTTCTTCTTTACGTCTGCAAAATTATCTTTCTCCAAATGCTTAAGGGAAAGATTGAGTCTCTTATTGTCTCCATCCAAATCAAGTACGAATGCTTTTAGCTTGTCCCCTTCACTGTATTTTGACTGTAAATTCTCAACTCTCTGATGTGAAATTTCTGAAATATGAATAAATCCTTCTATCAATACGTTTTCTTTCGGTGTCACTTCAAGATACATACCATATGGAGTCACTGTCTTAACAACAGCGTCAACAATATCACCCTTCTTTGCATACTTAGCAATTTCTGTTGGGTTCATGGTATATGTAACTGCTTTTTGCGAGAAGATAACTCTCTTTTTCTCTTTATCAAACTCTACAACCTTCACATCAATGTGAGCTCCTGTTGAAACATGAGAATCTTGTAGTTGTGAATTTGGAAGAAATCCTTTAATTCCTTCCTGAGTCTGAACAAAAAATCCACCACGAGTATTATCCATGAGCTCAATGCTGAAGGTTTTGTCCTCTTTATAAAGTCCTTCAAGAGAAGAGTACACTTTATTCTCAAGCATTCTTCGAAGTGAAACAACAGGAAATCCTTCTTCAGATTCTGGGGAAATAACAGAAGCACTCACCTTATCCCCTACTTTTAAGAGAGACAAAAGGTTTTCAAGATTTTGCTTGTCGTACTCAATAACAAGAGCATCAGACTTTGCTCCAATGTTAAGAAGAATTTCTTGTGGGGTCAGTTTTTTAACTGTACCTTCAATAATGTCGCCTTTTTTGAGAACTTGAAAAGGAATAGACCGAGCGAGAAGCTCAGCCATAGAACTAGCTGGTTTTTGTGTAGTTGTGTTTGTTGTAGTCACGCATGCATTCCTCCTTTGCTAGAATCTCTTTTATTTTGTGAAACAAAAGAAATTAGAGATACTGCATCCGCCAAATTCGCTCTTGATGTCGTGTATGAATAATACCTAAAGACATCAAGGAAGAATAGGTGGATTACATTCCCCTGATTTTAGCACAAAAGAATGCTTCGTGCAACGAAACATACTCATTTGCATTCACATTTTGAGCTTGTTATACTGCAAAAAATCTCATACGTATGTCTATTGAAAGATAGAAATACAGATACGCCTCACAAGACTCCCACCGCAACTGACTTTCAGGACTAATGCTTTTAACAAATATTTGGTATTATATTTGAATGGAACTACTGATAGGCATTCTTATCCTTATATTCTCTGCAATCATGCACGAAATTGCGCATGGACTGGTTGCTGACAAGCTAGGTGATCCTACAGCCCGTGTTGCAGGAAGACTTACCCTCAACCCCCTACCCCATATCGACCCTATCATGAGCATCTTGGTTCCAGTCATGATGTTTATAGCAACCCAAGGGCAATTTGTATTTGGTGCTGCAAAACCAGTGCCTGTAAATCCCCTTATGCTTCGCGAAGGAAGAAAAGATCTTGCACTCGTCGCCCTTGCAGGACCACTTACCAATATATTAATAGCCATTGTTGCAGCGCTCTGCATTCAATTTCTTGGAAATGTTGAGTTCCTTTTTCTTGTTGTTATCTATAACTTAACACTGGGCTTTTTGAATCTCATTCCCATTCCTCCACTTGATGGTTCTAAATTTTTCTCAATAATTCTACCAACCGAAGTTGCCCAAAAATACCTTTCCCTTGCGCCTTTTGGTATATTTATCTTGTTTTTCCTCCTCATTTCAACCCCAATCGGAGATTTTTTGAGAATTTTGGTTGAGCGTGCAACCGTTTTTCTTATTAGAATGTAATTGGTATCTTTTTTCTTATTGAAATATTTTTACTCAAATCTTAAAATAGAACGTTCCCTATGAAAATAACCGATTTAAAAGCCATTGAAATTCTTGATTCTCGCGGCAACCCAACCGTCAGGACATTTATAACACTTGAAGATGGTTCAATACACTCCTCTTCTGTCCCTTCTGGGGCATCAACTGGTTCACATGAAGCAGTAGAGCTTCGCGACGAAGATAATACGCGTTATATGGGCAAGGGAGTACTTAAAGCTGTAGCGCATGTGAATACTGAGATACGAGATGCTTTAGTAGGCATGGAGGTTGACCCAATTGCAATTGATACAAAGATGCTTGACCTTGACGGAACCCCAAACAAAGAAAGTCTTGGAGCAAATGCAATTCTTTCCGTAAGCCAAGCAGCTGTGAGAGCTGGCGCCTACCTTGCAAAAAAACCATTGTGGAAATTTATGAATGAATATTACTTCAACCATGTGGCAGGGTCTCACCCTGTCACACCAACTTTTCCCCAGCTATTGGTTAATATCGTTAATGGCGGCAAGCACGCAAATTGGAATTTTGACATTCAAGAATTCATGATTGTCCCAAATGCAACCAGCCCCTCAAAATCAGTAAGAATTGCAGCTGAGATATTCCATTCTCTTGGAAAAGTCTTGAAAGAAAAAAAACTATCAACACTATTGGGTGATGAGGGAGGATACTCTCCCGCCCGCCTCGCAAGCGAGAGCGTTGCAGGCGCGGCCCACAATGATCCCAATCAAGATGTACTCAACCTAATTATAACTGCCGCATCTGACGCGGGATATGAAAATGTAACAGATTTTCGCCTTTCACTTGACGTTGCTTCAACTGAATTTTACAGTGAAGGAAACTATACCCTAAACGCTAAAAAACTAAACGCTCATGATCTCCTCTCTTATTACAAACTACTCACTACAAACTACAAACTACTATCAATTGAGGATGCTTTTGCTGAAGATGACTGGGAAGCTTGGACTCATTTTGTTACTGTTAACAGAAGTCATCCTGACTCAACCAGTCATCCTGAACAAAACGGTCATCCTGAGCGAAGCGAAGGATCTCTAGATTCTTCGGCAATGCCTCAGAATGACAACCTTGTTATCATTGGAGATGATCTTTTAGTCACAAATCCAACTCGTATCAAAAGGGCGATTGAAGAAAAGGCCGCAAATGCAGTCCTCGTAAAGGTCAATCAAATTGGAACCATTAAAGAAACAGTTGAGGCTATACAAATGGCGCACGCTGCCGGATGGAAAACAGCAATCTCTCACAGAAGTGGGGAAACTGAGGACTCATTTATTGCTGACCTTGCATATGCATGTGCCTCTGAATTTATCAAGACAGGCTCTATGGCACGAGGTGAACGACTCGCAAAATACAACAGACTCCTAGAGATTGAAGCAGGGCTATAGTAGCTTCTCAACTCCGCTCGAAGAATATCTTTCCAATTTTAAATTTTTAATTTTTAATTTGAATTCAAATTTCGAATTTTAAATTTTAAATTATTTCGAATCAATATCCTTCCGCTTTAGAAGCAAGAATATTGCTACCGCAATAAAAGTAAACCCTGCTACCGCAGTTGATACCCAACGAGGAAGTGTGAATACGTAGTTATAGGTCTGAGAAAAGACAGCACTCACGATTGCTCCAATTCCTACATATCTATATATTTTTTTCTCAAATGTAACTCCCAATATGAGTAGTGCAATGCCCTCCATCGCCAAAATGAGGGAATAGTAAAATCCATTCTCACCAAACGACTGGAATAGCAAAGGTACTAATAATACAAACAGTCCTCCATACTCAAGTCCTTTTGAAATGTCTGCGTTCTTTTCCTTTCGGGTAAAGTAGGAAAGTGTCATCAAATATACTCCAAGAGGAAGCAAAAACATTTGATATTCCGTGTATCCAAGCAGATGTACCTGCCAGAAGTAGGTAACCATTCCAACAGCTGAGGCAACATATCCAAAATACTTTTCCCTAACATACCATGCATCAAATGCCAAAAGTACGGTAAGAATATAAGATGATGCGAGTGCTGAGTGGGAATAATCAGCGTTAGACTTTGAAAGAAACCAGAAAATAAATACACTCACAAAAGACCCTGTAATACCGAGAATTCGAAGATCTTTGGAGTATATCTTATCTCGGGTAATGCAGAACACGCCATAAAGAAGTAGGAACAGCGCTTGGTATGCAAACGGATGAAAGAATTTCTCAACCCCCCACCCTTTCAAGGCAAAATGAACACCAAGAGAAGCCAGCATGCCACCCAAATAAATGCCGTTCTTTTTTGAATGGACAATTTGATAGTGAAATGCAACAAGTGCCTCAATAAATGCAGCCACGCTCACTACTTTTGAAGCACTCTGCGACAAAATAAGTGCAAGTGCGCCATTTACAACCGTTGCTGCTATAAATGCATCAAATAACTGTGTTCGTTTATGGTTATAAAACGCCAACGCATAGTAAATAAGAAGTGCAAGTACATAGAGTGCCCCTAACATCTCAACTTTGTGCTGAATTGTCAAAACTTGGTGAACAAAAAGATACAGGGAAATTACCTCAAACAATACGTGTACCGCTAAATAAGGAATCTTTTTCGTTGCAAAGAAGGCAAAAAGAGACAATACGCAAGGTACGAGAGCAAAATAAAAGATATCTTTTCCAGCAACTCCAAACACGTAAGCAGAAAGTACAAAAATAACGGTGGGCACAACGACAGAAACGCTACTCGTTATACGTGCCACCTGAGGATATTTCCCTCGATTTATGAACGAAAGAGCGCTGTAGGCTACGCATACGGTGTTAACAGACAAGAGCGCTGGGAATATTTCAAGTCCCATCCACATGAGTAACACATTTACAAACCATAATGAAGTAAGCTCTGCCATGAGTAGGTATGACTTGTTCTTGGTTAGAAAAAAACTCAACGCATAATAGATACACCCTGTGAAGACAGAGAACACAACTTGTGGAATAAAGAGTGTAGAGTTTTGAATGAGTGCAACCACACTAATAACGAGTGCAACGGAGGGCAAAATAACATTTGCGAGCGACTGCATTGTCATGTATTCCTTTTGATACTTCCTTTGTAAATAGAAGGAGGCTGCCATATACCCAATACCTACAATTTGGATGATATTAAGACAAGTTAATGGTGTTAGACCTGTAAAGCGGAATAAAAAGTAAATAACTACGGGCAAAAATATGCCACTTGCTACAAAATATGCCTGTATTCGAGTGTAAAAATAAGAGATTATGTAAAAAACGAGTGCGAGAAGTGTAAAAATTGTGAAATTGCCAAATGAAAGGCTACCTGAAATTGAACTCATAAGTGCTCCAAAGAACATTGCAATTGGCACGGTGAGCTGGGCAATTAAAAATACATCGCTCTCCTCTTCTTTAGTACGCTTCAATCCGTAACTCAATCCAATATAAAGAATGCCAAGTATTTCAATAAGCATGCAGGTATGAACAGCAGTTATTCCAACCGCGCGAAGGAAACAGTAAAGCGCTATGGGAAGAATAAGAAGTGCCACTGCAAAATATATATGCTTTCGTTCAATAAGATATACCAATATGAAATGCAGAACCAGAACGATAAGAACAGCACTTACCCCAAGTGAGAGAAGCGTACCACTTGAAATATTTACTATAAAACTCATAGCACCAATTCCAAATGCTAGAATATTCGTTGTTTGAAGCGCCTGCTCTTTTCTATCTTTAACAAATCTCCTAACCAACACGTATACCAGTGGGATGAGTTGAGTAATAATAAATGCTTGTGACGGTATAATATTTGATGAGCGTAAAAATACGTACACCGAGAACGGAAAAATAACTTGAGCAGCGATTAAGTACCCCACCTTTTTGTTAAAGGTGTATGAAAATACATAAAATGCGCTGGACAAAAGAAGTGAAAGGGAGGTTGGATACTCAAGCACAACGCCACGACTGAGGGCAAAAAGAAAACCCATGACAAGGGATATCGGCAACACGACTTGTGCAGAAATTGATAAAGGCTCAAGAAGTTCATTCACGTCTTTGGTGTTTCGCACTGCCCTACCAGCAAATAAGAGAAGAAACGCTGAAAATACACTTCCTAATATATAAAATTCAATTCGAAGGTGGGAGATATTTACAACAGAGAGTACTAGCGACAGCACTCCAAGGGCAAATATGTACGTAAAGACAGACTTCTGAAGATAAAATGTGAGGAAAAAGTAAAGCATAATGCTTACAAAAGAGGTTACAAGCCATACGCTTCCTGCTTCATATCCCTGGGGACCAAAATGAAAATTAAACCAAGCAACTCCGTTAAAAGGGGTCAGAAGTGCTGCAATTGAGATGAATGTAAAACCGGCACTTTGAATTGACTTGATTCTGTAGAAAAGAAGACCACAAATAAGAAACAGAATGGTAAGAAGGCTAAATGCACTCGCCTTTATGACACCCTCAATAGTACCCCACTGGAATCCAACAAAAATAGCACCTGAAGCAACAATGAGAAATGCTCCTACGTACAATAAAAGATTAATGGAATTGTTTGAGTACCAATTTGCCCACAATTTACCGATATCAACTTGAGCTGCAGCAACTTTAGCAGTGGGTTTTTCTACTTGCCTTACTGCGTTAACTGCTGGTTTTGCTTCAACTTCAACTGGAGCATTTAATAGGGAGGATGTTTTTCCTTCTTCAAAATATTCATACTTTTGAATGAGTTTTTTGTAGCTATCAATGAGGCCTGAAAGACTCTTTTTTGTGTCTGGCTGCTTTAAAACGTTGCGTAACTCTGGAAGAATTTCTTTTAAAAACAGTGCTTTTCTTCGCTCACGACCATCACCAGAATTACCAAAAAGAGCCTTTATTATGGTCACAAGACCGATTACGTAGAATACGGGAACAGTAAGTACAAGCAAGCCCCACATAATAATTTATAACATCTTCCCCAAGTTTTACTTGGGGTTTCTAATATATATAACCTCTAAAGGAAGATGTTTTCTTACTTCAATTCATCCCCATCCGTATGAGGCATGGGGTATTCTTGAAGGGCGAATAACTTCCTCATCATTATAGGCACACTCCTCCCCCAAAAACAAATAACATACCTAACAACCTGTTGCTTGATTTATACGTAATACTTGATACATAATACTTGATACATGAGTTATCTCGTTCTCATCCGTCACGGACTCTCAGAATATAACAAGCAAGGCATTTGGGCTGGGTGGGAAGACCCAGAATTGGCACCTGAAGGTATTGAACAGGCAAAAAAAACAGCCGAAGAACTGAAAGACATTCCGTTTGACGAAGCTTTTTCCTCTGACCACACGAGATGTCGCCAAACACTTTCAACAGTTCTACAATTTTTGGGAAAGGAAAGCCTTCCCACTACTTTTAATATGGCTTTTCGTGAAAGGAACTATGGGGATTACAATCACAAAAATAAATGGCAAGTAAAAGAGGAGATTGGTGAAGAAGGTTTTCAAAGACTAAGAAGAGGTTGGGATTTCCCTCCTCCAAATGGCGAGAGTCTAAAAATGGTATATGACAGACTTGTGCCATATTTTGAAAAAGAGGTACTACCAAAGTTAAAAGAAGGAAAAAATATCCTTATATCCTCTTCAGGCAATGCACTGCGCGCATTTGTAAAATACCTAGAACATATCCCAGATGAAGCCGTAGGTGAGCTTGAAATTGGTACTGGTGAAGCGTACATCTATCAACTGAATGCAGATGGAACAGTAAACTCAAAAGAAATTCGCGGAGCGAACGAAAATAAAGGCAAGGTATAGGATTAGACACTAGGTATTAGAAAATAGGTAATAGAAAATTGGATTGACTAATCCCTATTACCTAGCTACTATTGCCTATTTTGCCCTTGACTATTCCCTATTACCTAGTTACTATTACCTAATTATGAAGCTTATTGTAGGACTTGGCAATCTGGGAGACAAATATAAGGACACGAGGCACAATATTGGCTTTGAATCTCTTGATTATCTCCTCAAAAAACTTGAATCACTTGATGAAAGCACGTGGGAAGACAATAAAAAGACAAAATCACTCATTAAAAAGGTAATGATTAAAGACACTCCCGCTCTACTCGCAAAACCGCTCACGTATATGAACAACTCTGGCATGGCAGTGTCACTCCTTTTGGATTATTTTAAAATTGCGCCAGAAGATTTAATTGTAATTCATGATGAACTAGACCTACCTCTTGGAAAACTTCAGATTAGATTTGGCGGAGGAACAGCTGGACATAATGGTGTTGAGTCTTTAGTTGAGCATCTTAAAACAGATAAGTTTTTGAGGATTCGAATGGGTGTTGGAAAGCCAATAAAACTTGAAGGAACAAAATTTGACCAAAAAAGACACCATTCAGTAGAACAATATGTACTGCAACGGTTTGAAGACAATGAATATCACGAAGTAAGAACTATGATAAAGCACATTGCCCGTGAACTTCCACTACTCATTACTCACGGGTTTGAAAACTACATGAGTAAGTTCCACACGAAATAATAAAGAAAACATGTTTAACCATCTGACTTTACTACTTTAGGATATTCTGATAAGATCAGTGAACAAAATTATTCTTTTGTACGACGATGAGTCAAAACAAAGAAATAGAAAATATTCGCTTCTTAAAAGGCATAAGCAATCAACCGGAAGTTTTTTTAAGTGCGCAAAATATCCTCCTTTATAACGATGGGTTGTCTCGATTTCATTCAATAAATAATACAATTAATCCAGCTGGTCTTCCGTCTACAACCGAAGACTTTTATCTACACTCTCAAAAACCTTATACTTCACCTTTAACCAATAAAATTCCGCGTATACTAAATATCGGATCAGGCCCTGAAGCTTCACGAAAACTCAATGCAATCAATACCGATATATCTAAAGAGGGTAAACCCGATGTAATTGCCGATGCACACTATTTGCCTTTTAAAGATGGTGTCTTTTCTATTGTGCGAGCATCACATGTACTTGAACATATAGAGCAGGCACAGATAGAGCCTATTTTGAAAGAATGGAAACGGGTACTACATGTCAATGGTGAGCTCCAAATCGCCGTACCAGATGCAGATATCACTTTTCAAGAAATTTTGGATGGAAAAACTCCAAAGGAACAAGATTCTTTCTCTTATGAATATTCAACTGCTCCACTCACTCAAATATATGGTTTAGGATATGAAAATCCCGAAACCAATACCAGATGGCTTCACAGAATAATTTTCAGTCAAGCTCTAGCTGAACAATACATAAGGCGAGCAGGTTTTAACAGTGTTAATAGAAGAACAAAAACTCTTGATTTAGCAGCTTTTAGTAAAATTGACGACGATTCTCAAAATCATTACTCTTTGCTATTATCAGCGCGAAATGAGCGAAGTCCTCATCACTTGGAAGTTGCCCTTTCCGAAAGGGAATTTCGAAACAAATGTTATATGTTTAAAGAAGCGGATAAACCGAATCCGAATACTACAATTATTATTCCCGTGCGCAATGAATCCAAAAATATTCCACATTTTCTTTCATTTTTGGAAAATTCTGCAAATTTAACAGATACAAATCGGGAGTTTATTTTTGTTGTAAATGGAAGCACTGACAGGTCAGCAGAAATTATAAAAAATTATATCCCGAAAAGTCTCCTAAATTTGAGGCTAATTAATTCAGACCCAGGTATTTTACGTGCCTTTTGGGCTGGAATCGATTCAAGAAAATATGATGGTTTCGTCGGCAAAGTTGACGCCGATACAATTCTTCATCCGCATTCTCTAGATTTAATGCAAATGCACTTGGTAGATAAACCTCAAGTACAAGCTACCTACGCAGAACCTACTCCTTTGGACTCACAATTCCTTTATAATGAAGCTGAACATAATCCTCCTGTTAGAAGTGAACGACTTTATATTCATGGTAGAGCAAGTTTGTATAAAACTGATCCATTCAAACAGCTTATGGATAAATCTGTACTTACTGAATTACAAGTTGAAGATATCTTTCTATCTTTCTTCTTTACATATTTTTATGGCTTAGATAGTATAAACAGAACTCCAAATGCCCTTATCTATTCTAAAACAGTTAAGAACTTAGAAGACTTAGTGAGACAACTTTCCCGTAATGCTTCTGAGTTTGAGCGAGTATTTAAAGCATATCCTCCTTTTCAATCGTTAAATCAGTTGTTAGAACGAGAAATTTATCCAAGTAACTATAAAAATACGGTTGATGAGGCTAAAAATTACATAACACCCCATGTAAAAGAATGGGCAACACTTGAATCAACTAAATAATAATGAGCGACTTTATCGTTAAAAAAACATTAGGAAATCATCATATAACAGCTACCGTAGGAATAATTTCTCCAACTAATATGCCGGATAAATTTGTAGCAATAAAGAATAAGAGAGGTTGGGATATTCCTGGAGGTCATGTTCAAAATAAAGAAAACCCTCTCCAGACATTTAGCAGGGAATTTTATGAAGAAACAGGCTGCACTCTTTTAGATAATGCGTATGTAATTGCCGTACTTATTAGTAAACGGAATCCACATACGGGTATAGTCGTATATACCGGAACTTGTAAGATAGGAATATTTACGCCTACAAATGAAATTCAAACTAGCAAATTTGTTTCAAAAGAACAATTATTAAATATATACTTTGGAGATAAACTTATACTTCATCAATTGCTAGACTTGGCCACAATAAAGATTAAATAACAGTTATTACCTCTCAAGGGTTAACTTCTCTCCACTTTGTGTAACTTTCTTATGCAGGGCAAAGATAAGTTACGGATTTACTTCCTATTCAGCACACTTCTCATATGTTTAACTGTCCTATCCAGCCCATCATTAAGGCTTACTAGTGGTTTCCAATTAAATTCTTTCATCATTTTTTTGTTACTGACCCAAGACCTCTTGA
>CAZKYX010000001.1:88780-106592 GCA_964557125.1 uncultured Gammaproteobacteria bacterium | reverse complement strand
CTCTTGAGGCTATAAACTGGGGCTATGTCGTAAAAGTATTATTGTGCGACATAATAGACAGCCCAACTCTGAGCCTCCCTCAAGAGAGTAAAACGCATCCCTTCAATTGCATATATTGGCAAATATTCCTGAGAATTTATGTATAGCTTTTGCTTCAAATTAACGCTACTTCGGGCAGAACGCCAATACTCTCATTCCTATGATGTGCAGTTTAGCCCGCAATGACGAGCTAAAAGTGCTAAATTAGCCTCAAAATGGGGCTAATTGTTCGGTTTTTTTTCGATTCTCCTACTCTGAGAGGGCCTCAAACAATATTGATTAGCCTCAGACCCGTGAAACATGAAGCACTAACTCTGTGAAATATGTCGCATAAATGTAAAGTTATCCACAATTATGGGATACTGGTATATAATTATAGGCCATTAAATAATTATTAAATCATTATTATGGGATACTCTATTTTCTATAACAAACTATATCATTTGAGCCCACTATTCCACTCCCACCCCTCCACTTTGTGTTTTGGTATTTAGTATTCAGTAGGTGGTAGTTTGTATTCAGAAATAGTTGTAATCTACTCATAAACCGTCATTGCGAGCTTGCCGAAGCAATCTAACCCCTCTACTACGCTTAAATTAGCTTCAAATAGCCTCAAATTCATCTTTTTTCTTATTCATAATTGATACCTCATAATTCATTCTTAGCTATCTAGCTATTAGCTCTTTGCCGCCTCCGGCGGCTATGCGCCCCACTTTGAAAAGATAATTAGGAATAGGACGGAGATAAATCCTACCCACACATACTCCCACAATATGCCCTTAAAGAGCCTTCTTTCAAGCCAAGCATGTGATAGACCTGAATACATATAAAATATCCCTGTTAAGAACAACGAATAAATAGATGGCGTAACAGGCCAGATGATAAGGATGTACGCAAGTTCTGCAATTGCGACTGAAATAAGCGAAGAGAAAATAAGAATCTCCCCTACTTGCCTTCTTTCAAGACTATACGACCACAACGACTGAATATTCATCAAAAAAGCTATCGGCATAATGGCAAGCGGCGTTACATATACAGGAAGACGTATTGAAAATATGAAATTAACAAGAAAGTAAAATACAAGAAGTGTTATTACAAAACTAACAATGCGCGCACTCCTAAGTAGGTTAATGGTTCGTATTCCCGAGACCGTAAATATATTCTGGGTCAAAAACAACGAATACAGCCCAAACGCATAGAGTACGGTTATCAGAAGCCTTGAAATAAGCCTCGTTGGCACGAGAGTATAAAAGAAAGGGAATGCAAGCGTATAAAAGAAAGGTAAAATAAGTGTCGGATAAAAATAGTTTCCCTTTATATCTTTTCGAAGGATGAGAATGAGAGCGACATCGGTAAGAGTTGCCAGTATTGCAGCTGCCAAAAAAAGCTTAGTGCCAATAAAATACTCAGATATAAATACTCCGCCTGATAATAGTAATACTGTCAAGACAAACTTCTGGCGTTTATTTAAAAAGAGGAAGTTTGAAATTCTCATACGCTACTTTGTTGCATGATGAATAGCGATTGCCAATGCGTCAGCGCTATCATCAAAATCTTTGTCCTTTCCGTCAAATGCCATCTTTTCAGTACTTCCATTCAGCCGTGCTCTCACTGCCACCTGTATTTCTTTCTTGTCGGCTTTACCACTACCCAACAAACTTTTTTTAACTGTCATACTGGTATATTCATGTAGGGGAAGTTTAAACTGTGCAGCCGAGAGCATAATAACCCCCCTTGCTTGGCTCACTCCTATTGCAGTTTTTGCGTTACGCCCAAAAAAGATATTCTCAACTATAAGACAATCAGGAGCAAAGCTTTCTATAAGTTTTGTAAGCTCTTTATGAAGTACAAGCAGTCTTTGCGCAGGTGCGTCATCTTGGCTTGTTACGATACACCCATGAGCAACATAGAGTGGCTCAGTGTCGTTTTCTTTAATTATCACACCCCATCCTGTTCTTCCAGTACCAGGGTCAATGCCAAGTAATTTCATATTATTCAGGTTTATGGTTAGATTTTTTGCGAGTTTTTTATTCCTGCAACCTACAACCTATTCAACGTGCTCCATGTTGGTGTACACTTTTTGTACGTCATCTAAATCTTCAAGCTTCTCAACGATGGCCATCACCTTCTCCTCAACCACCGAATCAACCTGAAGTCTATTCATTGGTTTATAAATGAGTCCTGCTTCTTCAACGATGAGTCCCGCTTTTTCAAGAGCTTCTTTGACCTGCATCAATGAGGTCGCACTTGTATATAGAAAAACCACTTCTCCAGCATCTTCCAAATCCTCAACTCCGCTATCAAGAGCTACTGATAATATCTCATCACTGCTCTTCCCGTCTGCTTTAACAATTATCTCGCCAGCTTTTTGGAATTGATAACTTACGGAACCTTGACTACCTAAAGAGCCACCGCTCTTTTCAATGAGATTTTTAACTTCAGCAACTGTTCTTTGCTTCTTGTCTGTTACCGCTTCAATCAGCATTCCAACTCCACCGGGAGCAAACCCTTCATAGAGCGCTTCTGTAAATTCAACCCCTTGACCTAGCCCAGCTGCTCTTTGAATCGCCCTGTCAATATTTTCGCGAGGCATATTGGCACCCTTTGCCTTATCGACAGCAATTCGAAGACTTGGATTCATCTCTATATCAGTCACCCCTCCACCCTGTTTGACAGAAATTGTAATAGCATTTGCCAACTTTGTAAAAAGTTGACCCCGCTTGGCATCATTTACGCCCTTTGCTCTTTTAATTGTTGCCCACTTGGAATGTCCAGACATAGTAAAAATAGTTAAATGGTTATATAGCTGACTGCAAAGAAAACCATTCAACCATGCTAGCTATTATAACTCTTTCGTCTTGACATTTCCAACAAATTTACATACAATATTTGGCATTCGTAATCATAAAAATGACTACCCCCCTAAAAGACTTAGCAATCCAATGTGCCCTAGAAAATAAGTGGAAAGAGGCTGCTGAAATTAACAAACAAATTCTTGATGAAAACCCTAGAGAACTTGATTCCTTGAATAGACTAGCCTACTCCTACCTTAAAATGGGCCAATATAAAGAGGCAAAAAATACTTATTCTGAAGTCTTGTCACTTGACCCCACCAACCCAATTGCCACAAAAAATATGAAAAAACTTACATCTCTCGCATCCCAAAAAGGCAACTCCGGAAATCATCAAATTCAAACAAATCACATGGACAATGTATTCATCCAAGAGGCAGGAAAAACAAAAACTGTAGAACTTACCAATTTAGCTGACAAAAAAACTCTATTAATTTTGCAGCATGGCGATGAAGTAATTCTTATCGTAAAACGCTCCAGAATCTTTGTTCAGACCATCGATAAACTTTTTATTGGGATGCTTCCAGATAGTCTTGGAATTCGTCTTGTAGCATTCATTCAAGGTGGCAATGAATACCAAGCATGTATCAAGAGTGTTGATGATAAGAACGTTACGGTTTTTATTAAGGAAGTAAAAAGAAGTAAAAAATTCGTTAACCAACCCTCGTTTACCTAGTCTCTTTTTTCAAACAGAACTCTCTCGTGCCGCTCCCCTTCATATATCACGTGCTCTTTTTTTGGTTTTGCTAGCTCTTTTTTTAAAGAATACAGCGAGCATAAGAATGAAATAATAAGTAAAACTACTGATGATATAAAAAGTAACATATTATTCGCTAAATTTTGACTGCGTATCAGCACCAACATAGATAGTAATGTCAGAAAGTGCGTCTGAGTTATTATATACAACGGGAAAACCCATTACTTCTTGAAGGGTTTGTATATATTTCTTCTCTAACGAATCACTTACAACAATTTTAGATGTTTTAGTCTTTTGAGAATCAGGGCTATCTGATTTCAAACCAATTACGTTGTACCCTCCATTTGTAAGAAACGTACCAATCCTGCTTCCCAATCCGTCTATGCTCGTTGCATTTACTATCTGAATGGTAACAGCTCCGTTATGTATCACCTCGTCGCCGTACAAAGACACCAACTGACTATCCAACTCCTCTGAATCCAGTTTGAGAATTCTGAAAGTACTGTTGTCTTTATGTACATTCTTTGCAATGGAGAAAAGTTTAAATACATCGTATCTATTAATGTTCTTATAGGCAATCTTATTGTTAGTTAAAAGATAATAAAGGTTTTTATAGGTAAAGTAGTCCTGATTTATTAGCGGGCAGTCGTCGGTATTCCTATACACAAGTTGCCCAGTTATCGGAACGTGCACAAGTACACTCACCTCAAGATTTCCTTTACCTCTAAGTTTTTCCTTCAAATTTCCGACCGAAACCACTGAACTTCGCTTATTCTTCTTATCTACCCCTACAATATATGTCTCTTTGCAGGAAAGAATTATATTGTAACTATTAGCTTTGAAATGACTGTTTTTGACACTCAATAGAATTCTCGCAGACAATGACACTACTATAACAAGTGTTACTCCCACTAATAAAAATTGAATATATTTTAAATTTGAGGATTCTTTTTCCATGAGCACGCCTACTGAACCAAGTGGAATTTCCGTATTTTTCTAATCATATCGTTCGTATCTTTGTCTGTAAACTCTAACAACTCCAACACCTGTCTTCCAATTCTAAGACCTGCTTCAAATTCAGGGATAACAATCGCATTCACTCCTAAATTAACCAATTCATACTTGTCCTCCTCAACATGTGATCTGCAAAGAACTATGAGTTTTGGATTTAGACTTAACGCATTCTTAATAATCATTTTTTGAGAAAAACTATCAGGTACAGCAACAACAAGTATTTTTGCCCGCTCTATACCGCCAGACCGCAAGACTTCATTATCTGTAGGATCACCATACAAGGCAAATTTACTATTTTTGGTTAGCTCATCGATTGCTTTTCTATTAAAATCAATTACGACATACGGAATATCTGCTACTTCAAGAAGGTTTCGTACTTCTTTACCCACCCTACCATGACCACAAATGACAATGTGATTGGATATTTCCTCATACGCTTGCCTTGAGAAATAATGAGACTCTCCTGCAAGCTTTTTTACCCAAGAAGAGTTTTTATACTTATTAAAAACAGCTTTTACAAAACGAATCCAAAATGGAATTGCAATCAAGGAAATCACAAACATCGAAAGCAAACTCTCATATGATTGCGCAGTTATGAACTTCTTTGCAAATGCAATTTGTCCTAATACTGCTGCAAACTCACCTATATTTGCCATATGGGAAGATATGAAAAAATTGGAAGAAGGCAAAAATTTAAACCACCGCAATATGAAAAACTGTACAAAAAACTTCACAAGAAGTACTAGTCCACACGCAATAAAAATAAAAGGCAAATGAGTAATGGCATACTCCACATTTACCAACATTCCAATCAAGACAAAAAATATAACAAGCAATATGTCTCTAAGTGGACGAATTGCTGCCAGTGGCGCCAAATTCTTTCCCTCCTCAGATATAAGTACCCCTGCAAAAAAAGCAGCAATTGAAGGAGGAAGACCAGCTGCTGTCAAAAAACCTATAGCACAAACGGCTGTAAAGATTGTTGCGAGAATTGTAAGCTCTTGGGAAGGATAACGGAACAAAACATTAAGCATTTTCGAAAGAAAAATTTTGCTTAGGAGATAGATTAAGACAAAAATGCCAAGGGGCTTTAATGCCGTAACAAGAAAGTTTATAACATCTGTAGGAAAAGAAAACCCACTCTTAAAGAGAAATGGCATTAAGAAAAGAATTGGAACAATAAATAGGTCTTGAATGAGAAGAAATATAAAAACATTATTGCCGGGAAAGTTACTCAACATTCCCTTCTCCTCTAAAATCTTTACGACAACTGCGGTTGAAGAAAAAGAAAACAACATTGAAAACAAAATTGAGGTTTGCCAACCAAACTGAAAAAGCATCAATACTGGAATAAGAATTATTGCTGTGATTATTACCTGTAAAAAACCCGCAAGTAGAATTTTTTTATTAATTTTCTTAATGTTGTCGAGGGATATTTCAAATCCTAGTGTAAAAAGTAGCAAAGACACACCAATCTCAGAAAGCGCAAAAAGTGAATCAAATGAAGTAATAAAATTTTTCCCTAAAATTCCAAATGCCACCCCACTCAACAAGTATCCTACGACAGGTGGAAGTTTTATGGTTCGCGCAACAAATCCACCTATAAAGGCAGCTATGATGATGAGTATTAACTCGTTTACAAAATGAGTAGGCATTAGTCTCAAATCAGTTTATGTTAGTGAGGGAATAAAATCAAGAATTGAAGCTTGAAAAATTACTAAATAAGTGTTTCCAAAAAAATTTGCAACTCTTTTGTGAGCGGAGACTTGCAAGTAATTCTTTCGTGGCTTGTTGGGTGATTAAATGAAAGAACTGACGCGTGAAGGAAATGCCTTTGCAAAAACCGTCTATCGAATTGTATATTTTTTCTCCCAGCGTAGAGAGCATCACCGAAAAGTGGGTGTCCAACATACTGAAAATGAACACGGATCTGGTGAGTTCTTCCTGTCTGCGGAAATACATCAACAAGACTTAACTGCTCTTTTCTCTTCCCATCTACTAGTGTCAAAAATTTTCTGACCTTAAATTTTGTGAATGATTCTCGACCCTGAGGAATAACACCAAAACGCATCCTATTCCAAGGCAGTCTACCAATGGGCACATTTATCTCGCCCTCTTCTACTATTTTCCCATGGCAAAGTGCTGTATAAATTTTCTCAACCGTTTTCTCTTTGAATTGAGACTGTAACCCAACGAATGCCTCCTCCGTGAGAGCCACTACTAGTGCTCCCGACGTATCCTTGTCCAGTCTGTGTACGATACCTCCTCGTTTCGCAAAATCACTTTCTGAAGTTTTTGGTAGCTTATAATTGTCCTCAATCCATTGCTGCAAAGTGTATTCAGTGCGAGCAGTGTCTGCGTTATTAACAATCATTCCCGCGGGTTTTGTAATAACAAGAAAAGTATCGTCTTTGAATAGTATTGTCGGCGCGCTTGTCATGACTTGTTAATAAGATTTCTTGAGATTCCAACCATAAAAACAAGGGAGGCTATACAAGTAGCAATACTTATGATTTGTAGAAAAATATGAGGAAATGTAAAAAGTCCGCTTGCTCCAATCGAAAAAACTCCAGTTACAAAAGCAGAAAAAAATAAAATACAGAATGCAAGAAATCCATCTTTAACTAAAAAATTCTTGTGTATCCGCAGAAACCAAACAAACAACAATGCAGCAATTGTCAAAAAACCAATTTTTACAGGAAGCAATAGACCACCCTGCTCTTTTAAGATAATATCCAATACTAATAATGGATAAAAAGAAATGAAATATATATCAAATATTCTAAAAATATTTTTTTTCTTACGAAATAGAAAATAGAGACTCGCGAACCCTCCAAGATAAGAAATTGAGAGAACAATACCCCAGTACTTTGCAATGTATAAGAATTTTAAGGGATGCAGAATGTCGTACTGTCCGGAATCAAGAGCAAAAAATAATCTTCCTACAAAGAAGGCAACAAGGATTAATATAAATGCACTGTCAAACATTTGCCGAAGTGAAATATTCTGTCGGAGCAATACAAAATCATGTCTCGCAGTCGAGTATAAAATAAAAAGGCTAATAAAAATGGAAATAAAAAAATACAAAAAAATCACTGGCTCTATTATACTTGCTTTGAACCTCTTTTAAAAGCAACGGGAAGTGATAATTTAACAATCCCAAGGACACATAATAAAGCAGCAATTGTCACAAGAACCGTTTTGGTACCGACTACGTCCGCAAACACGCCAGCAAGAAGTATTGGCACAAGAGCCATAACACCAACCACTGCGAAAAGAAGACCAAATATTTTAGAACGAAACTCATCTTTAACTTCCGTGAGAACAACAGTTTGGGAAGGAACAAAAATAAGTGAATTTGAAATTCCAGCTAGAAAAGCAACAATAACAGTATATGGCAGAAGACTTATAGCGTGCTGCTTGTCAATTACGGTTAAAGCAAACAATGCGAATGCAGAAAGAAATATTCCAAAATTCATAATTTTATCTTTGCTAACTTTTGTTAATAGGCTCCCTATCACAACAGCTGCAAATATTGTTCCAAATGCCGCCGGTGCAAAAAGAAAAAGTGATATGCTTTGTGTTTTAATGTGTAGTGTTGTGGTTGCAAAATCAGGTACAAGGGTTGCAAGTAAGTAAGTGATAACCTGTGGCAATGCCAAAAACAACAAAGAAACCGCAACATGAGGCTTATCCTTTATCATAACAATGCACTGATCAAATTCTTCCCAAACAAGCTTGTACAAATGCGCGATGTTCTTAAGCATTGTTGGTTCTGTTCTAAATTTTCGAATAGAAGGTGTCACATTTGGCATAAGCGCTACACAAACACAAGCAATAGCAAAAAGCGAGCCGATAA
This sequence comes from uncultured Gammaproteobacteria bacterium, assembly GCA_964557125.1. Taxonomy (GTDB): domain Bacteria; phylum Patescibacteriota; class Microgenomatia; order Levybacterales; family GWA1-39-11; genus CAZKYX01. Next base: position 98,131 of record CAZKYX010000001.1, on the reverse strand, counting down.
AAAGAAATATTCCGGAATTCCCGAGAATATTTAAGAGTGGGCCAGCCAAAACATACCCAATAAGAATAGAGCCAAATAGACAAACCCCAAACATTGCATTTGCTGCTAGTAAATATTTTTCCTTCACAAGGTATGGAATCATTGGTGTTTCTGCAGGAACGTAAAATTGTGTCGTTATGGCAATTATCAAAGCCAAAAGGTAAATAATTCCCAAATTTCCGTGAAAGAAAAATAGACCCAACACGCACACTGCCCTAATAATATTTCCAACTATAAGAATTTTTCGTTTATTTTTAGCATCAGCAATTATTCCTCCCAAAAAACTAAAGAAAATTTGTGGCAGGAGAAATGTGAGAAGAAGCACTGAAACTGCTAGCGTTGATGATGTTATCGCATAGACTGCAAAGATGAGAACAACATTCATCATGTTAAAGGCTAGTTGGGTAAATACTACAGAGAGGGAAAAAATAAGATAATTTCGCTGCTTGAGAACCGCAAAAATACCATTTGAAGATGTACTATTATTTTTGGACGACATGAAAGGAATGTACTAAGCTCTCTTAGTATAACTTCCATCCCGAGTGTCTACAACCACACTGTCACCGATATTTATGAATAATGGAACTCTCACTTTCATATCATTCTCAAGAACCGCATCCTTATAGACATTGGATGCGCTATTTCCTTTTACCCCAGGAGCTGTATCCTTCACTTTTAGAGTCACTTTTGGGGAAAGTTGGAGTGAGAGCGCCTGACCATCGTGAAACTGAACAAACGCATCCTCTCCTTCGACTAAATAGTCATGTCCTTCTAATTTTGAGAGCGGAGCATCTACTTGCTCATACGTTCTTGTGTCCATGAAATACGCCTTTTCAGAGTCCTTATATAAAAATTGCAATTGTCGATTTTCAAGATAAATATCTTTCACATTTGCGCCATTGATGTAACTCTTTTCAACTGTTGAACCATTCGCAAGATTTTTTACTTTAAGCTTGATGTTGGCACTACCTCGCCCCATTTTAATATGCTCATACGAAAGCACTTGATAAATTATTCCATCCTCTTCGTAAGTTGAACCGTTTCTGAGAAGTGTAACTGATGACATATTTATTAGGTTATAGGTTGTAGGTTGTAGGTTTTAGCTATTTTGATCTCTTTACCCTAATGAGGCCGGAGCATGGGATAACTTCTACTCCCTTTTTCTCTAAAGCATCTAGGAAAAGGTTTGCACCAATAGAATCTGCTGCCATGTGTCCACAGTCAATAACATTTACGTGCATTTTTCGAAGTTCTTGCACTGCATCTTCAGGAACATGCATCTCAACAATGGTTCCAACTCCAGCCTTTGCCATTTCAATGTAGAGTTGCTTTGAAGGATTTGTTCCACCTGTAAAACTTACTACGACTTTCCCTGTTCTTGCTGTTGGGCTACCGGATACAATTGAAGGGCCAGACTTACCCATTATTGCTTCAGTAAATTCCGGTATCTCATTTATTGCTTCAAGGACTGCTCCAACATTTTCAAACTTTTTGTTCTCAATATTCTTATTCATGAAATCATTTCCCAAATTATCCCAAACGGTATGAATTGCCATAAGTGGCACATCTAAAAGTCTCGCAGCATCTACAGCTTGAGCATGATTAAGTGGCCCAATTCCTCGTCTTACGTGTGATTTTCTTTCTTCAAAAAGCGCATGTGCAATATTTTCAGGTACACCTGCTTGTGCATACATGTCCACTTGGACATCCATAACCTCATCAAGACTTGCAAGAGCATGTCCAGTTGGATGATGTGAAATCACCATGTCTATGCCCTTCCCTGAGCCTGCCGAATGGGCCTTTTCTGTTAGCCTGTCTGCGATAAGAATTTCAGCAGCGGAAGCGTCAATTCCAGCCATCACTCTTTTGATGTCTTTGCTTGGATTACCAAACATGATACGTGTATCAGAATAGGGGTTTGTGAGTGTTTCTTTATCAAAAAACTTTTTCTTTTTTTCGGTGAGTTCTTTCTGCTCTTTCTTAGCTTTCTCCAGAACTTTTTTGGCACCGGCAACACCACGTGGGTCTGCTTTCATTCCCATTTCAATTGCTAACTGATAAATTTCTTGAATTTTCATATAATTCTTGTTTAGAAGTTGTCGAAAGTATATAATAGATAGGTTCAAAAGTCAAAGAAGTTACACCGATGCTCTTCTACGTTTATATTATATTAAGCTCAGGTAATAATAAAACTTACGTAGGACATACAGATAACTTAGTTCGAAGACTTAAAGAGCATAACAGTGGTAAAAGCATATATACCAAAAAGTATAATGATTGGTCATTTTTACATACAGAGTCTTTTAAAACAGAACAAGAAACGATTGTCAAAGAAAAATACTTTAAATCTAGAGCTGGAAGAATGTGGATAAAGAAAAATTTGTTTCATAAGTAGTGGGCCGCGGTGGCGGAATGGTATACGCGTTAGTCTCAAAAACTAATGGTCGCAAGGTCATGAGGGTCCGACTCCCTCCCGCGGCACATATTTACTTATGAAACATATTGTTGTGGCGGCCCGTCTCGCTGAGTCAAGCATGCGAGACGAGGCGGAAATGGCCCGTCTCGATGAAGTTGAGCGTGCGAGACGAGGCGGATATACGCGTTAGTCTCAAAAACTAATGGTCGCAAGGTCATGAGGGTCCGACTCCCTCCCACGGCACAGAAAATTGGTTAATCGAGGAAAATAATTATTTCTTAGAACCGAATCTTAATTTGTGGGTATAGTCATTCCAGATAAGAATTTCTCCATCTACACGGTGTAGCGGTAGCACTTGCTCCTTGTATTCCCTTAAATAAGGTTTACCTGTTAACAACCGAGAAGCACCAACAATACCGCATTCCTCATCCCATTTTTGTTTAATAAATGAAAGGGTTCCTTCCGTTAACTCTGCCCTTCTGTGGGGTACTTCTTCAAAGTCTTCTTGTTCCGGACAAATGCACTGCCTTGCATAGATGCCGTGCATGGCAAGCTCCACTGGATGATCAGGATCGTCACTGGAATCCAAATCGATATCTATATCAAACATTGCGGGAACAATTTCAGCGCCACATTCATCATGAATCTCACCTTTTATGGCTTCTACTTCTTCTCGGGATTTGCGTCTTACCGCATGAATGTCTCGAATGAACACGGGGAAACGGAACACTCGTTGTGGTCTTTCCATAATCTATACCATCACTATAGCACTCGCAAAAACATTGTCAATATTGTAATGGTATAATCGATTTGCAAAGAACAATATGACAGAACGAGAAGTTGGATATCCAAAAGTAATTATTGCAAAACCCGGGCTTGATGGTCACGATAGAGGTGCAAAAGTTGTCGCGCGGGCTCTTAAAGAAGCCGAGATGAATGTTGTCTATACGGGCATACGACACACACCTGACGCAATTGTTGAAATGGCAATTGAAAAAAAGGCAGACGTTCTTGGGATAAGTATCCTTTCAGGCTCCCATTTAGAACATCTTGGAAAAATAGTTGAAGGACTTAGACTTAGAGAGGTATTCCCCGAAAATAATGATATTTTACTTCTTGTTGGCGGTATTATTCCCGATGCAGATATGCAGCTTTTAAAAGATATGGGTGTTCACAAAGTATTCACTCCGGGAACTAACACGAATGATATCGTTGAATATATTTTCGAAAACACCAAAAAACCCCAAACATAACTCTATTAGAAATTAGAAATTAAAAATTAAAAATTTGAATTTATTTGTAGTATCCTCGCATCTCGAATGGCAACATGCTCGCAATCTTTTTCATAAGGTACGTATTTACCTCCCCATCATTATCAATATCCACACCACTCTCAATCATATAAGTACTCGTGAATGGACTTCCAACACGTGCCGTTGCAAGTATTCTATGCACAAAAGGGATTTCATTCAATGCCATATTCATGTAAGCATTTAATGGAATTTTGTTGCGGCTAGTATCAAAAATTCTATACCCCCCATTGAGAGCAATTGGAAGATATGCCACCTGCTTATCAGCCTCTCTTGTGCTTGTACGCGTCATACTCGAAAGCTGTCTGTTTCGTATCTCAACTATCCCGTTTCTCTCTCCAGTTTTCTTGTTTAGCTTACCGCTTGTAGTTGTACCCTCTGGGAACATAACAACTCCTTTGTCTGTAAAAACAGTTTTGTCTAACTCGTCAATTGTTTCCTCAGTTTCCTCCAAGCCATAGAGTGCCCTATCTTTCTTGCGTGCAACTTCAAGAATTTTTATGTTGTGCTTCTCAACGAGAGGCGAAAATGCAGCATAATAATTTCCAATCATCTCTCCCTGTTCTTTTTTAATAGAAATTGCGACAGGAAGATTGTAGTGAAGAGGCTTTTCTAGTCGTGCATTTAGTCTGTCAGCTGCTTCCATCATTGGACCAATGTCTATGTGGCTTTGATGATTGAAATAAACAACTGGGAATTTATCAGAAATCATTTCTGCAAATTTATCTATATGATTTTCATTATCTTCAAAGCTATATAGCTTTGCGCCTCTTTTTGCAATTTCAAGTCGAACGGTTTGTGAGATTCTTTTTATTGGACTGCTTTCTTTCATAATCATACATTATACGTCACTTTTCTCTCATTGTAATCACCTAAAAATAATATGGATGTAATGAGAATTACGGTTCATCACTATCAATTAATTTAATAATGTGGTTATAATCTTTGTGATGAAAATTAATTACAAGCGCTACGCCCTCTATCTTGTGAGGTGGCAGCTATCCACCCCCCTACTCGCCCCCATTGTTGCATATTTTAAGCACTCCTCATCAATGTTTGGAACTAGGGAGGACTGGATTGCCGCAACTATTGCCAATTTTATTGGCGGACTTATCTTTTTCTGGGTAGATAGCTTTATTTTTACTTCAAAGACACTGGCTTCTTCTTGGGAAGTAAAGGAAAATGTTAGATGCGCTGACTGTGGAAAATTGTGTCGTGGATATAGACTCGTCAAAACAGACAACTATGATAGAACAAAAGACAGGTACCCAGAATTTAGATGCGAAGAACACTCTCAGAAGAAAGCAAAACAATTGAAGAGAAAAGGAATAAAAGTTTAGGAATTTGTGTGGAGCGCGTGGAAGACCTGTGTCTACCACGCGCTTTTTTGGTGCCTACCTAGGCGAAGTCTACAGCCTCTTGGGGCCAGAGCGATTCTGGAACCCAGTCTCCATTCTCATCCCGAAGGGCGAGAAATATGACTGGCCCTGAAGACCATGGACTTGCCTGCACGGCATCTTCGTACACCTTCCCATCAGGGAAGATGTATCGATAGTGCGGATAAACTTCGTCAGGGAACATCCCCGTAAAACTCTTTCCGCTTGGAACCTGCTGAACTACCGAAGCCAGAACCTCTTTCGGAAGCATCTCTTCTTCTCGTCCATCAGGGTACACACGAATCGTTTTCTCCGTGTAAACCAACTGCTGTTGGCCATTCACGAAGTTGAGGGACCACTCGGTGAGCCCTTGGAGTTGAGTGCAACGCATCCTGACTACCTCCTGTGAAAGTGCATACTAATTCACTAAGCCTATCTTAGCGAACTACGTATTATAGGATATATTCTGAGGCTTGTCAAGCTCAAGTGAGGGGATTAAAACTCCGAGACTTACTTAAAAAAGCGAAGAATGGTGGACCTAGCCAGAATCGAACTGGCGTCTTAGCAATGCGAATGCTATGTTCTACCACTGAACCATAGGCCCAGCGCTGCAACCTGCAACCTGCAACCTGCAACCTGCAACCTGCAACCTGCAACCTGCAACCCAACATTATACTTTTGTGGAGTGCTCAACGTTATAAAATCTAATTCTGTCGCCTCTAAAGAGTAGCTCTTTCTCCCCAACCGGCCCATTTCTGTGCTTTGCAACCAAAACATTTACTATTCTTTGCGACGTGAACTCTTCATCTGGCGAATACAAGAACATAACAACGTCAGCATCCTGCTCGATGGCTCCTGATTCACGAAGATCAGCAAGCTGAGGCTTTCCCCCACCTCTTTGCTCTACGGCGCGGGAAAGCTGACTGACTCCAATTACAGGAATTTTCAGCTCTCTTGCCATATTCTTTAGACTTTGGGAGATATAACTAACCTCATTTACTCTATTTTCAAATTTCTTCCCAGGATTGGCAAGCTGCAAATAGTCGACAATGAGAAGCTTCAGGTCGTGCTCTGCTTGCAATCTTCTCGCCTTAGTTCTCATCTCTGGAATAGAAAGTCCAGGGGTATCATCAATAAATATAGGTGCTTCTGCGAGCTGACCCATAGCAACAGATAGTTTTTCAAAATCATCGTCCGTTAATTTCCCGGTCTTAAGCCTCCATGCATCAATATCACTTTGCGATACAAGAAGTCTGTCTACCAATTCTTCTTTGCTCATTTCAAGTGAAAAAACTCCAACCGGCTGTTTATTCGCAATACTTACGTGTTGCGCGATATTAATTACAAATGCTGTTTTTCCCTGTCCAGGTCTTGCTGCAAGAATTATCAAATTGGAAGCCTGAAGTCCAGAAAGAAGGTTATCTAAATCCACAAATCCTGTTTCAACCCCTCTCAGTCCTACGCCTGTTTTTTGAAGTTCTTCTAGTCTATCAAAGCTTTCAGCAAGTGTTTCTTTTATATGGATAAACCCCTGCTTTACATGCTCTTGGGAAATTTTAAAAATGTTCTGCTCGGCATTGTTGAGAATTTCATTTGCCTCTTTATCTTCAGTAAAGGCACTATCAGTTACCTCAGCGCTTATCTGAATAAGAGAACGCCTCACATATTTTTCCCGTATCGTTTGGGCATAGTATTCACTATTGGCAGCTGTCGGGACAATATTTGTTAGGGACGAAAGGTAAGAGCTCCCTCCTACTTTTTCGTAAACCTTTTTTTTCTTCAGAACACTTGTTAGCGTGAGCAAATCAATGGGGCTTCTTTCTTCGTAAAGCGAAAGCATGGCATCATATATATTTCTATGTCGTTCGTCGTAAAAATTATCTGCAATAATAAGCTGACTGACCGTAATCATTGCATCCTTATCTATCAGGATGGCTCCCAGAACTGCTTGTTCTGCCTCAATATCATGTGGAGGAATTCTGACAACTGCCATAGATTTTGTATTAGGTATTAGGTATTACGTAGTAGTTAGTATGCGGAAAGATTGAAAATGCATTTTTTACTTAATACATGATACATGCTACATAATACATGTCATTTTTTTGCAAGGTAAACTATATTTGCACCCAATTCTTCTTTCTTTTTTAAATTAATCTTAGTAACGGTATTTTCACGAATCTTTGCAGGAACAAATTCTGCAGGTCCATATATTATGGTGAGTCCGGATGACAATGAAGTTACCTTAGCTTCGTCAAGCTCTTCGACTACTTTTATAAGTACTGCGTCAAATTCGTCTTCGTCAGCAAGTTTTGCCAGAGAAGTTGATTGAGCAAACATTATTTTTCCCTCACCTGAATCCAGCTCATACACAACTGCGCCCTCTGCCCGACTACCCTTTACAACAATCCCTTTCGTCTCATATTCGCCTGGACCTTCTATTATTAAAGTGTCGTCAGTCGTTTCGTACTTGCCTGCATCATCAGTCACTATAGCAATAACAGCATCGGGAAATGTGTCCGGATCAAGCAAAACCACACCTTTCTTGAATGCCAACCTGACTGTATTTTCGCTAACACGTGTTAAATCCATGAGTGGGATAATCCTAACATAATAGGGGCTTTCTTGACAAGAAGTGCTTTTTCAACTAATATCGATAGGAACAAGTTATCAAATTTATTGCCATCTTTTTGAACTTATTTTCATCTGCCGCGACATTTCTAATATTTACGCATGAAGGAAAGAATTATCATAATTTTTGTTGCAATTATCGCGGGTCTTTTCATAACTTCAGCAGGCTTTTTTATCTATCAAAGCACAAAAAACTCCCCAAGTGATTCAACAACGAAGAAGAATGCATCTCTTACTCCAATTCCCGATGCTACCAACGGCTCACTTTTCTTAAAGATTACAGAACCGGCTGATGAAATGCTCTCAGACAGAAGAACGATACGAGTAAATGGGAATACCAACGCAGAAAACACGATAATTGTCTCGAGTAACCAAGAGGATGCTTCAGGAAAACCAACTAGTGAAGGTACGTTCTCAATTACCATCGATATTGACGCAGGAGCTAATATAATTACTACAAGAAGCATCTCACCGGACGGCCAAGAGGTGGTAGACAGAAGAACAGTTACCTATTCGACTGAGGAATTTTAGATTAGGTTGTAGGTTGTAGGTTTTAGGTTTTAGGTTTTAGATAGATTATGAAACATAAACAAGTAAAAAAAATAATAAGGAGAGGAAAATACTCTTTTGTAGTACTTTTTGTTCTACTCACTACTCACTACTCACTACCACCTATTTATGCTGCAACTACCCCTACTCCTCTTCCATCAAAAAATGAGGTACCAACTGATAGTGCTGCAATAGAAAAAATTCAGAAAATTAAAGACATTGTTGCAAGCAAAGTTGCAGAACTTAACTTGGTAGAAAAAAAAGGAATGCTCGGTATGATCAAGGAAGTTTCAAACACCCAAGTAACAATCACAGATTTGAATGGTGCAACAAGAATTATTGATATTGATGAGTTAACAAAATTTAATTTATCAGGCGGAGATAAGGATAGCAAGGAAGACGAATCACTCGGAATAAACGATTTAAGAAAAGACACTTACTATTCCTTTGTAGGACTATACAATAAAGACACAAGGAAATTGATGGCACGTTTTGTCGCGCAACCAAAAAATCTACCAGTGTTCTTTGAAGGGGTTGTAGCTGACCTTGCCAAGGATGATTTTCAACTTACCATATTTAACGAAAAGGGAGAAAAAAAGTTTGTAGATATAGAAAAGTCCACCAAAACAAGCATCCAGACAGAGAACGAAGAATTGGTAAAGTCAGGTTTTTCCAAAATTGCAAAGCAAGAACGTGTATTGGTGGTTGGTTTTGATGATTTGAAGGATAAAAACAAGATTATCGCTTCAAGAGTTATCCATTTTCAAAGCCTTCCGCCATCAAACGCGATGCTAAAATATATTTCACTTGATGAAGAGGCACCAGTAGTCGCTACTGGAAGTGGAAAAAAACTACAAGTACTGACAACCCCAAAAGCCCAACAGTAGGAGAAGTATTTCGTATTTAGTATTTGGTATGTAGCATTTTTATACAATATACTTTATACCGTATACAATATACTGTTACACTATTTTCTTGAATACTCTAGCGTTTAGCTTCTTATCCTCGACAACATATCCCAATTTCTCTATCT
>CAZKYX010000001.1:63942-88680 GCA_964557125.1 uncultured Gammaproteobacteria bacterium | reverse complement strand
AATACTCTAGCGTTTAGCTTCTTATCCTCGACAACATATCCCAATTTCTCTATCTTCATTCTCATTTGATCAGCTAAATGAAATTTTTTCTGATCGCGTAGCGCATTTCTCTCAGCTACCATTCTTAAAATATTTTCTGGTACCTCAACGAGCTTTTTTGATAACTCGAGGATATTAAATCCTAATACGTCATCCATTCTATAAAGCGCAGCTGCTTTTGCTTCTGGTTTTTCGTCACTTCGAAGCATTTCCCATACAATAGCCAAAGCTCGTGGAACATTTAAGTCTTGCCCAAGAACGCGCTCAAATTCTACTTCATATTTATTTGCATACCCTGCGGGGGATGGAAGTTGGGACGCGATTTCATACATTTTCCCAAGTGCTGTTGCAGCTGCGTCTAGAGCTTCCCACGTAAAATTCATTTTTGAGCGGTAATGCGTCTGATATGTAAGGTATTTAAAAGCCATTGCACTATACCCTTTTTCTGCAAGATCCTTTAGAGTAAATACATTCTTCTTACTTCGTGACATTTTCACATCATCAACAAGCAAAAAACTTGTGTGAAGCCATTTGCCCACAAATGGTTGACCCGTTAGACTCTCGCTTTGTGCAATTTCATCTTCATGATGGGGGAAAATTAAGTCCTCTCCACCTAAATGCAGATCTAAAGAAACTCCCAAATATTTCATTGCCATAACAGAACATTCTATATGCCATCCGGGAACTCCCATACCCCATGGACTCTCCCAACTCATCACTCTGTCCTCAGCTTTTTTCCATAATGCAAAATCAGCAGAATCTTTCTTGTCAGTCTCAACACTTATCCTAACCGCCTTTAAAAGCTCATCCATTTTATCTAAGGTGTTACCGGAAAGTTTTCCGTAGTCTGGGAATTTCTCTACATTAAAATATACATTTCCTTCGGCTTGATATGCATACCCTTTTTCAATCAGCACTTGAATAACTTCTATCATTTCTTGGATGTGCTCTGAAGCCTTTGGCATTTCATCTTGAGGTAACACATTAAGTCTTTCGGTATCTTTCAAGAACTTCTCTGTGTATCTTTGTGACAACTCAAGAGGAGTGATTCCAAGCGCTCGCGCTTCCTCAACTATCGGGTCAATTGTTTTATTCAATTCTGAAGAATATCTAAAGTGACCAACGTCTGTAATATTCATAACGCTTGTAACGTCAAACCCAGAAAGCTTAAGAACTCTACGAGCAATGTCTGTTGTTAGGTAAGTTCTTAAATTGCCGATATGAATATCCCTATATACGGTTGGACCACAAGAATACATCGTCACTTTAGGTGGCGCAATTGGGCTAAATTCTTCAAGTTGTCGAGAAAATGTATTATACAGTTGCATGAAATTTGTCATTCCTAACTTGTTTCGATATCTTAAGTTCGATTTTAACAGAATTGAGGTGAATAAGAAAGCTTATTGAGTTCAAGCGTAATTCCCTAATTCGTAATTTTAGATTTGTAATTCTACCTTGATAGCTGCTTGATAGCAGCCTCAATCTGGTTGTCGAGGTTCTCACTCTTTAATTTCGAGCTCGCTGACGCATCATATTTTATCTCAATATCAGGTGTTAGACCTTTTCCATGTACCCATCTCTCTTTTGGTGTCAGCCATTTTGCAATTGAGATATGCACGCTTCCACCACCTGTAAGGTCGACTGCTTGCTGCACCGTCCCTTTCCCAAAAGACTGTTCTCCCATAACTTTTGCCCGTCCATAATCTTGCAATGCTCCTGAAAGAATTTCAGATGCGCTTGCAGAACCCTTATTTACAAGCACAACCATTGGTGTATCAAGAAGCACTCCAGTTCTTGTGACTGCCAATGCCTCTGTATTACCTGTCCCGTCCCTTTGAAGCACAATATTGTTTCCGGTTTTAATAAATTCAGAAGCAATATATACTGCATCATTAAGATAGCCTCCAGGATTATTTCTCACATCCAATATGAGTCCCTTAAAATTCTTTTTCTCTTTCATTAGTGGAACCATTTTATTAACCGCCTGCAACCACTCATCGTTGGTTTTGTCCCCAAACTGTGAAAGCCTTATATATACAACGCTTGCACAGGTAGTGCATGCATCGTCTGCCTTACAACTCCCTCCAGAACAATTGAAATTTTTGATCCATGAAGTAACACTTTTTACCTGAATGGTGTCTCTAACAATACTTACAACTTTTGGCGTTTTTTCCTTTTCATGAAGAATAGTAAGCTCAACCTTGGTACCCTTATGACCTCTGATGTGCTCAACCGCTTGACCAATTGTCCACCCAGCTGTAATTTTGTCATCTACTTTTAGTATCAAATCCCCAGTCTTTATCCCTGCCCTTTCTGCTGGAGAACCATCAATGGGAGCAACAACAACAACTTCACCCTGCTCATTTACAGATAGCTCCGCTCCAATTCCTGAAAATTCGCCAGCGAGCTGTGTTTTGAAATTCTCGTTTTCTTTTGGTGCGAAAAATGAAGTATAAGGATCACCAAGACTCTGCAGCATTCCAGAAATTGCCCCGTTGAGCATTTTCTGACTGTCAATTTTTGATTTATCGTAATAGGTTGCGTTCAATCTGTCGACCACATCATAGAAAAGAGTCATATTCAAATCTTGTCCAAGAGGAGGCATCTGGTTGGATATCCCAACGATAGGCTTGTACCCCCTCCAACTAACGTTGAGCTTGTAGGTACCAATCACATATCCCAACATTGCCGATATGATGATTATAAGAACGATTTGAAAAATACGGAGACTAAATTTTCTCTTCATGGATTTATAAAACAGAGTATTAATAATACTGAGTTTTTAAAATAACTACAAGGGGGGGTTAAATTCCAAATTACTAATTAACCTAATTACTAATCAATTTCCAACTCCTAATTATAAAAATTAGATATTAAACATTCTTTAAAAATTAGAAATTACGCCGCTATGCAACACCATGAAATGGTTAGTCCGCTTGTTGGAAAATCGCTAGTCCTCTTGGAGAAAAACTTAGAAATTATAAATTCAAAGCTTTGCCTATTCGGCTCGGACGATATTTCGCAACGCTACGCGCTGCTTATATAATGCTGGCGCAGTTATTCTGCGCGCACTATGAATGGTAAGAACGCGAGGATTCTTGCTCTTTTAATAGCAACGGTAAATTTTCGCTGATGCTTTGCGCAAATTCCACTTCGCGCACGAGGATAAATTTTTCCTCTTTCGCTAGTAAATCGCTTTAACACTTCATAATCCATAAAGTCAGGATTTTTCTTTTCTTTACAGAAAAGACACTCCTTGACTGCGTCATAGCTTCTTGGTTTTCGTTTTGTTGTTGTTTTTTTCATTTTTGATTATTCTTTCTGAACTAGAACGGTATATCGTCTGGATTCACATCTCCAGCTGCGTCTTCAGCTACTGGCTCTGTTTCTTCCTTTTTTGCTTTTGCTGCTTTTGGTTTTACCTCTTCAAAATCCCCGTAATCCACATCTTTTGGAGCCGAAACTGTAGCCCCTTCCTTTTTACTGTCCAGAATTATCATGTCATCAATTACAATTTCTGTAGTTGATTTGGTAACTCCATCCTGTCCAGTCCAGCTTCGCGTTGAAAGACGACCTTCAACATATACTTTTCTTCCTTTTGTTAAAAGCTGTGAACAAAGTTCTCCTAACTTGTTCCAAGCTACAATCTTATGATATTCTGCGTCTTCTTTTTTCTCTCCGTTCTCGGTTGTCCAACTTCTGTTTGTGGCAAGCCCAAATGTGCATACCGCAGTTCCCTGAGGGGTATATCTCAGCTCTGGATCCCGTGTCAAATTCCCAATTAATTGTGCTTTATTCAGGCTTCGTGTCATATCTTGTTAGGTTGTAGGTTTTAGGCGCCGCCCAGACGCCGTCCAGAAGGACTCTGTCCGGAGGAGGGCTCTGCCTAGCGGGTTGTGGGTTGTAGAAAATATACTTCATTATACATCCATATCTACCCACTACAACCTACTCACTACAAACTAGTTAGTCCATTCTTACTAATAGGTGACGCAAAATGTCATTGTGTATTCTTACTTTATTTTCAAGTTCAGCCTCAACTCTATCAGATTCAAATTCCACTAAAACGTAATCCCCTTTTAGCTGCTTTTTAATTGGGTATGCAAATTTTTTCTCACCTAATTCTATAACCTTGTCTTTTTCCATTTTTCCGCCCCACTTCTTAATATCAGTAAGCATTTTTTCTTTTTCTTCTTTTTTGATATCGCTCTTAAAAATTAGAACTAATTTGTATTTTCTCATAATTAAAAAAATGGCTCAAAGAGCCAACCCCAATAATACACAAATATGCTCAAAATTACAAGTCGGTAATTTAAAAACTTGACTAGTCTTTCCTCCTGTACTACACTGTGAAGCGCGCATCTCAAAAATCTAAAAAATTATGAGAAAGCTTATTACACTTCTTGTCATTCTCATCATTGTCACTTTTGCGTGGGAATTTCTTTCGAATGCTGAGCTTCTGAAAACATTTTTAAGTAATAAAGCCCCAATCACACACCAAACATTTGTCGTTGACGAAGAATCAAATGTCATTGATGTAGTTAAAAAAGTAGGTCCATCTGTTGTAACAATCGCAATAAAGACAAATCAGGCCGGAAAAGTACAAAATCTTGGACCTTTCGGATTTTTCTTTCAACAACCCACCCCGTCTCCTGAGACTACAAAAGAACAGTACATTGGCAGTGGTTTTATAGTCAAAAGAAGCGGTATTATCGTCACCAACAAGCACGTTGTCGCAAGCAAGGACTCCTATGTCATTGTTGATGAAAAGGGGAATAAATATGAGGTTGATAAGATCTACAGGGACCCTACAAATGATGTAGCAATTTTAAGTGTAAAAAATCCTCCTGCTGGTGGACTCAAGGAGATTCAGCTCGGTACCTCTAGCAATCTTCAGGTAGGACAAAGCGTTATTGCCATCGGAACTGCTCTTGGTGAATTTCGAAACACCGTAACTACGGGTGTTGTTTCAGGTCTTGGCAGAGGGGTTACTGCAGGCAGTCCTTTTCAAGGCTTTGCTGAGCGGCTTGATAATGTTATCCAAACAGATGCAGCAATAAATCCTGGTAACTCAGGTGGTCCCCTACTCAATTCAAAAGGTCAGGTTATTGGAATCAATACTGCCGTATCAAGTCAGGGACAAAATATTGGATTTGCAATTCCAATTGATACCATCAAAGAAAGCATCGACAACTTTAACAAAACTGGACAGTTTGAACGACCATTTCTAGGTGTCTCGTATAACATTGTCAGCAAACAAGCAGCAGAACTTAATAACCTTCCTCAAGGTGCACTGGTACAACAAATAATAGTTAACTCTGCAGCTGCTGATGCAGGAATAAAGATTGGAGACATCATCACAAAGATTGACGACCAAGACATCAATGAAGAAAATAACAGCCTCGCAGTTGCAATCTCCAAGAAGAAAATTGGCGACACCGTAAAACTAACGGTTTTTAGGGAGAACGAAACGATAGAACTTGAAACAAAACTAAAAGCCTCCCCAAATGAATAGAATTAAGGGTTAAGAAGTAAGTATTAAGTTTTCAAGAAATTTCCCCTCCCTTTATACTTTATTCACAATACTTTATACTATTTTTATGAGTGATGGTGGTGGAATTATTGGTGGTGTTGGAGACGGTCTAAAAGATATGGTGAGCGAAGGCGCCAAGCAGCTTGCGCAAGTACCCACAGCTCTTATTAGTCAGGCACCAAAGCAGCTGGTCACAAAAACTCAGACAGAACAAGAAGCTTCAGAAACGGCACAAAAATTAGCTGCTGTCAGGGCGCGACTCTCAACAATTAACAGTTTGGAGGCTCCCCAAGCTCAGCAACAATCCCCGCAGGGTCCACAAATTGGAGACGAAAGACCACAGCTAAAACCCTTTGGCACGTCTTCCCTTCATGAACCAAATATTGCAAGTCAACGCGCCATGACAAAAAGAGAAACTAAAGCAGGTCAAGGCATTGGCGGATAGACTTCTCATTGCTTGCTCAAAACCCCCTAAAATAGTAGAATCAAACAATATGAAAGTAGAACCACGAACACTTAAAGGATTTCGCGATTTTCTCCCAAAGGATGCGAGAAAAAGGCAGTTTGTAATTAACACACTGAGAGGCGTGTTTGAGTCCTATGGCTTTGAACCGCTAGAAACACCAGCTCTTGAGTACGAGGACATTCTATTGGGAAAGTATGGTGAGGAAGGCGATAAATTGATGTACCGATTTATGGATAATGGCGGAAGAAATGTTGCCCTCAGATATGACCAGACAGTACCTCTTGCACGAGTTGTAGCTCAATATCAAAATGACCTACCCTTCCCTTTCAAGCGATATCAAATTCAAAATGTATGGCGGGCTGATAACACACAACGCGGGCGTTTCCGTGAATTCCTTCAGTGTGATATTGATACGGTAGGTGAAAAATCAATCGGTTCTGATACGGAAATAGTACAAGTAATTGACACCTGTCTTAAAAAACTAGGTTTTTCAGGTTTTAAAATATTAATAAATGATAGAGCCAACTTTGACGGCGTTAGTCCTTCTACTATTCAAACGATTGATAAATTAAAAAAGATTGGCGAAGAAGGGGTTAGACAGGAACTGAAAGAAAAAGGACTTGATGAAAATCTCCTTTCTGAAATTCAAGACAAACAACCCACTGAGCTTATACAAATACTTCTGAATAATAAAAACTTTGTGGGCGAAAATGTGCAGTATGAGCCGACCTTAGCCCGTGGACTGGATTATTACACCGGACTTATCATAGAAGTTGAAATTGAAGGATTTGACGTCGGTTCAATCGGAGGCGGCGGGAGATATGACAAACTTATCGGAATGTTTGGAAATCAGGACATTCCAGCAGTTGGTTTTGCTTTTGGATTTGACAGACTTCTGGAGGCAATGGAAGAGAAAGGATTGTTCCCAAGCAATTTAGCAACCACAAAAGTGTTGGTCGCCGTGCCCTCCCTAGAATTAGGGGATAAGTCAATTGCAATTAGTTCTCAACTGCGCTCTAGCAATATCAATTGCGAAGTTTATCTCAACTCAAGTGCTCCGCTTGAAAAGCAATTTAAGTATGCTGAAAAAAAAGGTATTCCTTATGTTGTTATTCCCCAAAATGAAACGGAAGTGGAACTGAGATGGAAGAATGAAAACGGCGAAATTGAAAAGAAAACAGTAAGCATCGAACAACTTATTGAACAACTTACTTAAATTTTATTCTTCGAGTAAGCAAAGCGCGTCGAGAAGTACCTAAATTATGCCCAAATGGAAGTGGTATGTTTATATTATTGAATGCAATGATTCTACATACTATACCGGTCTTACTTGGAACGTTTCAAACAGGTTCGAACAACACATCTCCAAACTTGGTTCAAGATATACACGGGAGCATGGAGTAAAACGTATTGCTTACGTTGAAGAACATGATAACCTAGAAGTAGCGAGGAACAGAGAACTGCAAATAAAAGATTGGAGCCGTGCTAAAAAACTAAAACTAATAAACGGCACTTGGAAAAAGGAATGGTAAGTTCTCGACCAGTCTTGCAGACTAGGCAGGCTTCGCTCGAACAATATTTAAACGACATGAAATTATTTAAAAGACTCATTTTTCTACAAGAAAAAAAGGAAGCACTCGTAACGCTTACCATTACCTCTCTTATATGGGGCGTGAGCGCCCCTATCATGAAACTTGCTCTCTTGATGGCTCCAGTATATCTCGTTGCATTCCTTCGATTTTATGGCGCTTCATTTCTCATATTCTTGTTAAAGCCGAATCTGTATATCGCAAAAAAGGATAT
The DNA here is from genome assembly GCA_964557125.1 of uncultured Gammaproteobacteria bacterium. Classification (GTDB taxonomy): domain Bacteria; phylum Patescibacteriota; class Microgenomatia; order Levybacterales; family GWA1-39-11; genus CAZKYX01. The sequence goes on along the minus strand of CAZKYX010000001.1, from coordinate 80,839 downwards.
TCCTCGACTCTTTCTTGCAGCATTTGTAGGCGTAACGCTTCACATTCCCATCTTTTTCTACGGCCTAAAACTCACTTCTGTAATGAATGCTGCAATATTGTCAGCGGGAACTCCAGTAATAACACTTATTTTTGCTACTGTATTTTTAAAAGAAAAAGTGAAGAAAAATCTTGTATATGGCTGCCTATTTGGGATGATTGGAATGCTAGTAGTCTTTCTCGCGCCTCTTGTTACCGAAGGCGTATCTGTAAGCATTTTTGGAAATCTCCTCTTATTTACCGCAACCTTCACATGGCTCCTGTACGAAATAATTTGCAAAGACTTAACAAAAAGATATGCACCCTCCACTATCACTTTTTATACATTCTTTATAGGAAGTCTTACTCTTTTTCCATTCGCACTCCCTTCGCTGCTCAACGAGTTTCCCATTCTTCTACAGAATATTCATTTCGTATTTTATATAACGTTTGGAATACTATTTACTTCAGCTATCGCTTTCTACTGCTGGATGTGGGGGCTTTCAAAACTTGAAGTATCACGTGTTGGCTTTTTTGTCTATCTAGACCCAGTTATTGCAACCGCTGCTGCATTTTTTATGCTAAAAGAAACCATAACTATTCCATTTCTGCTAGGCGCTGCCTTTATTTTCTTTGGACTTTATATTGCAGAAACGACCATCCATTGGCCACACTTTCACCTGACAGGACACAAAGGGAAGCAAAATTAATCTATAAGCACTGGATACGAAAGTCTCGAAACTACAGAGCCTTTTGGTTGATTCGTTCTATTATTTCATTTACATCACCCCACGTTCTTGCTCCATATCCTATCTGAAAAGCAGCATCACTCAGCTCATTCAGAGGCATATCTGTTAAATTTCTACCCAAACTTTTATCTGTTATATCCAACACTTGAAATGTCGAAGCTTTTACAGCTATTTGCTGAGGGGCGATACTTAAATTGAGAAAATGCACAAAGTCCATTTCAACAAGAGCAGCAAGCGGCATGTGCTTTGTTGATAAAAACCTAAGATTGCTAGGAGTAAATGCGTAAGCGTAAAGACCACTTCTCAATTGTTTATTATTATCAACAACACTATGAACTTCTATAACGCTTCGTCCTTTTTCCCATATTTTTTGGGGACATCCAAACTCACACCCAAGAATTTTGGGTGATGTTAATTTTCCATCAGTCTCTGCAAGATATTTTAAAAGGGTTACTCTTTTCCCGTCAAATCCAAGACTGTTGAGATTTCTCTCCTCAGCTTTTGTCCATTCCTGTTTTGACTTTCCTAAAACAAAATTGGGGTGCTGACTCTTCTGTTCAATTTTATTTGGCATATATAAATTGCAATTCTAGCACAAATACGGTATAATTATCGAAATATGAAGGCAAGCATCCATCCACAATACTTTGATAATGCAACAGTAACCTGCTCTTGCGGGAACTCTTTTACTGTGGGCTCAACAAGTGAAAGAATCACCGTAGAACTTTGTAGCAACTGTCATCCTTTCTACACAGGTCAGCAAAAATTCGTTGATACAGCTTCAAGAATTGAGAAGTTCCAGAAAAAAATGGACGCTTACAGACCTACTGCAAAGAAAGCAAAAGAAATCAAAGAAGACACTGGTCCTATGACTCTGCGCGACATGCTCCAAGCACTCAAGAAAAACTAACCACACTATTCAATTTTTAATTTCCAATTTTTAATTTTTAATGAATGCAAAATGTTTTAAAATTGAATAATTAGAATTTGATTTAAAATTTTAAATTTAAACTTAAAAATTATGAACAAGGATGTTGTTCTCGCACAAATTTACGATATAGATTTTAAGATTTCGGAAGCTGAAAAATTAACCTCAGATCCGGAAATGTCCCCTCTTGCCTACGAGGAGATTTCAACGCTAAAAAAACAAAAGGAAGAACTTGAAAAGCTAGTGGGCTCCACAGCTTTTGATACTTCAGAATATGAAGCAAAACCAGAAACAGGCGCTTCACTTGATACACGAAATGCAATTATTGAAGTAAAGGGTGCTGCAGGAGGAGATGAGGCAAATATCTTTGCTGGAGAATTATTGCGCATGTATATTCGATATGCAGAGCGAAATGGCATTCCATTTGAAATTCTTGATGAATTTAGTATCAAAATTAAAAGTAAAAATGGATTTGGTATTTTTAAATTCGAATCAGGGGTACACAGAGTACAAAGAGTTCCACTTACAGAAAAACGTGGCCGTGTTCACACTTCAACATGCGTAGTATCCTCTCTTCCAGAACTTGAGGATATTGATTTGCACATTCGCCCTGAGGATATTGAGTTTGAAGCATATAGAGCCGGTGGACATGGAGGTCAGAATGTTAACAAGGTCTCAACAGCTGTTAGACTTAAGCACACTCCTTCAGGACTTGTAGTAACAGCCCAAACAGAACGTTCTCAAATTCAGAATAGAGAAAATGCTATGAACATTTTGCGCTCTAAATTATGGGAGATTGAGGTAGAAAAACAACACAAGGAGATATCGGAATTAAAGTCCACACAGGTAGGAAAAGGAATGCGTAATGAAAAAATAAGAACATATAATTTTCCTCAAGACAGAGTTACTGACCACAGAATTGGAAAGTCTTATCATAATCTACCTGAAATAATGGATGGGGGAATAGACAAAATTATCGAAGATTTAAGAAATTCTGAAAGTGAATTGGAGCAAAACAGTAACTCTTAAAATTTGGAAAGCACCTCAATAACCTCAGGCAAAGTAAGCTTCGTTCCTTTCATTTCAGGATTTTTGGAAGAACCATTGAGAAGCATTCGCTTTGAAGCATGCAAAAACCAAGACGCCTCACTGTCCATTTCCTTTAATTTTTCATAAGCCTGCGTCAAATCAATCGTCTTTATCAGTTCTTGTTCTTTTTTTGCATCTTCCCCCTTAATACCTACTTCATAATTCTTACTTCTTACATCAGGTATTGCTTTAATTCTCACAAATCCACCATTTGGGTCTTTTCTTACTGCAAGCTTGTATCCTTGCATTTGCGCAAGTTTTAACACCTCATCATTTATCGTTTCAACCGCCATTGCCTTCCCCCATTTGCTATCAAACTCGACTCCCTTTTCTTTTATTTCATTTTCAGCCCATATCTTTTTCTCAAGGTTTTGCAGCACACTATCAAGACACACCATCATAAACTCAACAAGTGCCCCGTCGTCCTTTTGATTCTCTAGTTTAAAACCTTGAATTATAGCAACAAGCCCAAATTCATAGATGTCATGGCTAGAATCAGGGTAGTACACCTCTTGGAAATGATCGTCGTCAATTACAAGTTCAACAATTCTCTTCACGGCGTCTCTTCTTACGTCGTGCTTAATAAGACTTGAGTCGCTATGTGTAAGTACAAAATCCAATGCAAGGCTCGCACCACAACAGTTGTTATCAGCTGTCTGGTGGTGATCTAGAGCCCCCATACCGGTATCAACGGTAATGGTCTCAATCCCGTCAATAATTTCTATAGCCTCACCTGCATTCTGATACTCCCCCTCTAGCTTATCCCCTGCATTCACAAACTCAACACTGGCACTATCCCAGTTGGTCAAAAAGCGCTTTATAAGCCAAACTGATGTAATGGCGTCTAGATCCGATGATTTGTGTGTAACAATTCTTCTCATACGTGTATTTATTCTACAACCTAAAACCTACAACCTACAACCTTTTGCAGAAAGTTGAGTAGTATATCGTACTTTGAATCACTTGACAAGAACTTTTCATTCAGCCTAAACTGAGTAGTATGGACAGCAAACAGAACCTGACCCCTGAGCTGAAAGAAATCTATGATCGCGTGATGAATACTCCAGCTGGTGCAAAAAGCGCAGCAGCAGCAGCTCCACCAGCAGCAACACCCGCGCCTGCAGTGCTTGGCGGAACACCACCACCTACAATAAATGCTATTCCCATAACCCCCACTACACCCGCTCCAATAGTGCCAGTTCCACCAGCTCCAACTGCACCCATCGCAACTCCACCTGTAGATAGTTCGGAATATTTGTCCTCTGCCCAACCAAGACCCCTACAAGACATAGGCACCAAACCTTTCTCATTCTCTGGAAAAGTTGTTACAGCTACAACAGCTGATGCTCCCAAGCCGGCACCAGGAACACCGGTTGCAAATGCAACCACGCAACCTACACCCACCCCAAGTGCTCCAAAAAAAGGACTATCAACCCCAGTGGTTGTCGTTCTTTTCACAGCTTTTACCCTTGTGTGGACCTTTTTCTGGCTGGTATTGCTTGGGTTTATAAAATTCTAAGAAGCTCGTCTTCGGTAACATTTTCAACATCTTCCTCGGTTCTTTTTTTTAATTCAAACTTTCCTTCTTCATTCTTTGGCGAAACAACTATCCTGTAGGGAATTCCGAGAAGGTCTGCGTCCTTAAATTTTTCCCCAGGATTTTTATCCCTGTCATCGTACAACACCTCTATCTGCTTTTCTGTAAGTGTTTTGTATAGTTCTTCAGCTCGAGCATTTTCACCAATTGATATAAGATACACTCTAAAAGGGGCTACGCTCTCAGGCCATATTATCCCCTTTTCGTCATTGAACTTTTCAACAATTACCCCCATTGCTCTTGAAATTCCAATTCCGTAGCACCCCATAATAGGAAACTGCTTGTGCCCTTCACTATCCAAAAAGCCTAAGTCAAAATCTTTTCCGTACTTCTGACCCAAATCAAATACATTTCCCACCTCTGAAGCACGTGCTTTTGCAAGTGTTGCCTTAGAACATTTCGGACACTGTTCGCCCTCCTTTGCGTCTTTAGCCACTTCAACATTGACACAGTAATCACATGCATCACAATACAAAATATCATCCTCACCAGCGTCTGTTAGCACCATAAATTCATACGAAATTTTCTTTGAAAAACTTCCACCAGATGCCTCAGTCACCTTTGCAATCAGCCCCATATCAGAAAATATTTTTTTGTATGCTTCTTTTGCCGTATGATAAAAAGTGTCAAAATCCTCCTGATTTGCATGAAATGAATACATATCTTTCATGAAAAATTCACGCCCACGAAGTATCCCAGACTTAGCACGCAGCTCGTCGCGATATTTCCAATGAATTTGGTAGACAGCAAGAGGTAAATCTTTATAGGTATTTACTCTTCCCATGACAAGAGGCGTTACCACTTCTTCCTCGCTTTGACCTAAAGCATAATCTCGCTCCGTTCTACTATGCACCTTGAATAGTACGTCGATGTTATCCCAACCTCCTGTTGTCTGCCAAATATCCTTAGGGTGTAAGATTGGCATAAGGACTTCCTGTCCGCCAATCTCATTCATATACTTTCGAACGATAGATTCAATTTTTCGAAGGACGATAAGACCAAAAGGAAGATAGGTGTATACTCCTGCCATGAGCTGATCAACATACCCAGCTTGTACAAGCAATTTGTGGTTTATGGTCTCCGCTTCCTTCGGGGGCTGGCGAAATGTAGAAGCAAAAATATTAGAGTATCTCATACCTAGTTAATCCTGAGCATTGTCGAAGGACACTTCCTAAGTATAGCTTTAGGATGTAAGCTTTTCAATCGCTTCAGCTTCCTTTTGTTTTTCAAGATCTTTGTCTTCAACCATTGTCATCTTCATTAAGTTGGCAATAATTCCAATGAGTACTGAAAGCCAATTGTCTTTCTTTTTTTCGTCTTTCGCGTTTTGAGCAATAGCCTCCAAGGCCTTCGCTCTTTCAAGATAAATTCCCGCAATGTATTCGCCTACATTGCCAATCACTTTCAATTCCTCTTCAAGCTCCTGATTTTGCTCAACCAACTTATCAACAGTTGTTTGCAGGGTTTGGATTTTCACGTCAAGAAAGTTCTCTCCGCCTGACAGGTGGGCACTGTATATACAGATTCTTTTGAATCACCTATAGTTTCTTCCTCGCTCTCCTCCCGTAAGTGCTCTTGCCAACTCCCGTTTGAGTATCTCTTTACTTTTTCTTCTGCAACCCTAAAGTCGCCTTCGGATAATTTTTTAAACGTAATTTCAAACCCTTCAGTCTTAGCGATTTCAAGAAGCACGTCTGCCCGTCTTGCTTCAGTTGCAACTTCCAGCTCTGGCACCTTTTCATCAATCGCCTGAAGCTTTGATGCTTCAACTTCACCTGCACTCTGCTTCTCGCTTGATTGGTTGAAGGAAACGCTTGCTCCACTTGTCATTATTGTTTCGATACTTTCCATACTAATTTCCACCCCCTTTGGCAATTTTAATCGCTCCTTCGATATCGTTTTGAGCAATTCGTTCTGATATTTCCTCTAATTTTTGTGGTACGACTGTTTTCTCATACTCCTGCGCATAGATGACAAAAACCTCCGCTACCTCTGTATAGTTTTTAGATAAAAGTGCAAGACTTGAAAGCATTTCTTCAACTGAATTGCTTTCTAAAAGTGGCAAGAAGTCTTTTGCCAACATCTGCGCGTCATTGCTTTTAAGCCTCTCTCTTTTCATATTATTGATAATCTGAAACAGTAAGTCCCGCTGAACATGCGATTTAAATGTTTTTAAATTTTGCATTTCCATATTTGTTTAGTATTGTCATCCTGAGCTTGCGAAGGATCCTTCACGGTGTTCAGGATGGATGGCTATCCTGCAATGCCATCCACTTTCTCTTTGGTTTCTTTTCCTTTTCGCTCTGCCTCTTCGCGCCTTTCCGCCGCTGCTTCTGCTTTTAGCAACTCAATTTGTAAATCGCGTTCTTCTTGCTCTGTGTTGGCAGCTTGTTGCTCTACTTTTCCGACAGACATTCGAGCAGATTCAAGCCTTCCGCCTTCTCGCTCTGTATTATTGTTTTTGATTGCTTCTCCTGTTACTTCTCTCATATTCAAATTTATTTATTATTTATAATTTATTAGTTATTATTTTCCTAGATGTTTATTGTTTTTTGGTTATTGTCTATTCTTATCTAAGTGAAGTCTAAACCCTGAACGACACTTGTACTTGATAAGCACATGCCGAATACCTAACAACAACCTTACAAAAAACCACTTATAGTATTTGACAATCTGTCATAACAGGAATATGCTACTTATGTGAAAAGCGAAATTGCCACCTATCAAGGCTTCAAAGAAGCTAGTAAGTCTACTCTCCTAAATAAAACAAGAATTGCAGCGGGTATGCTAGTTGGGTTTGGCATGTATGTTCATGGGGCTACACTATATGAGGGTGTATCAGATAACAACTGGGGTGCACTTCAAGGTTCTGGAACTCTTGGAATAGTCTGTGAAGGAACAGGCACGACAGTAATTCTAAGAGATATTGTCAAAAAACGTAAAACTCAGGCCATTTTACATATAACAGCAGAACTAAAAGAACAAAATGAAAGGATTCAGGATTTTCTTGATAGCTTGCCCGCACCTCAACAAGTTGAAACAAACGTAATTACTCTTCAATCAGATGAATATCGAGTGATTTCAAATGACTCACCACAACAGGACTCAGGGATATAATTTCTAATTTTTCAAAGTTTTTTTCTGCTGGCACGGGTATTGCATCAGTAACATAAATTTTTCCAGCACCGCATTTTTCCAGAATATTAGGAGCTTCCTCTGACAATATAGGGTGGGTTGCAAATACATAAATTTTTTCAGCACCTTGAGACATAATCTGCTCTACCGCTTGCACTATAGTACGTCCGCTTGAGATAATATCGTCAATTACAAAGCACGTTTTTTTAATGTCACCGTGTATTTCTTTTGCTGAAATCTTCCCGCTGTCATAATTTCGCTCTTTTTCAACTGAAGCAAAAGGCATATCATCAACCATTTTTGAAAGTTGCTTCATGCGCCGAAGTCCCCCCATATCAGGGCTAACAATTACTGAGTTCTCTTTATCGTATCCTATTTCCTTGATTTTTTTGGCAAATATTTCAAGGGCTGAAAGGTTTCCAACCTCAATTGAGAACATCTCCGGCATTTTAATGGTGTGGGGATCTACAAAGACAATCTTTGAAAGTCCTGCTCCTTCAAGCAACGATATAACCACTTCCAAAGGTACTGCTTCACCATCCCTAAATACGTGGTCTGCTCTTGAATACGGAAGATAAGGAATAATGCCAGTTACTTTTGCAGCACCACTCCTTTTGAATGCATCGATAAGAAATGCGGTTTCAAGAACGTATGAATCAAGGGTAGAATTACAGGTTTTTAAAAATATTATCTCTTGATCAAGAACTGATTCGTTAATTCTGACTCTACGCTCCCCATCTGGAAAAACCGTAATATCAGGGTATGACACGGGAAGCAATAGTCCTTTTGCAATGGATTCAGAAAGCGATTGGTTAGATAAATCCCCAAAAAAAAGCATTATATGTAATTTATAATTTAAAATTTAAAATTTTTAATCAATATTCTAAAATCAAATTACTGAATTAAAAAATAAAAATTAAAAATTAAGTATTATTCTCCTCCCAGAAGACCTCGTAGTCCTCCGCCCATCTGCTGCATTTTCATGGCAGCCTTTTTCTGTGCGTCCTGAATAGCGTCATTGAGAGCTTCTTTTATATCAAACATCTCTTCTCCTTCAAGCTTAATACTTTTTATCTTCATGTCCCCAGTTACAACGACTACTGCCTTAGACTTTGACTTTTCAACCTCAATTTTTTTGAGTTCTTCTTGAATTTTTTGTGCTTCTTTACGAAGCTTGTTAAGTTCTCCTGCTTGTTTTAATGGATTAAACATATACTCACCTCGCTTTCGTGTTTATTGATTATTGTTTTTTGTTTTCTGCTTTCATAGATTAACAATTATTGACTGAATATACAACATTTAACCCTCCTTCTGCTATAATTTACACTTATCTGTATGGAAAACCGTCAAAACCAACCCCAAGACTTCTCGTATCTTGAAGCTTTGCACATAAAAGAAACCCAACTTGCCCTTAAAGAAGCCCAAATTATTATTCACCTTGAAAAGTATGGAAAACAACCAAAAAGCGGAATTCCACTTTTTGACGCCTTCATTGATGTTGGATGTCCTTGCAGGGAATGTTGGAGGGATGAGTTTTTATAATGAAACACTCATATTATTTACAAAAGCAGTATATTGCAAAAGTTGACAGAAAGGGAAATATCATTGGTCAAATTGAGAAATGGGAAGCTCATAGAAAGGGGATCCTACACAAGGCTTTTACCATAGCAGTCTTTTATAAAGGCGACATTTTGCTTCAGCATAGAAAACATCCAGCTTTTGACGGTGTATTCGACGCCACGATTTCCTCTCATCAGCTCATAAAAGATGGAAAACTCGAAGATACCATTAAGGCAAGTGAAAAAACACTAAAAAGAGAATGGAATATTTCAAAAAAAGACTTAGTAAAACCGCTTAAAGAGATTGGCTCAGTGTATTACAAAGCAAAAGACCTGTATTCTGAGTATATCGAGCATGAAGTCTGCAGTGTTGTAGTTGCAGAAATTAAAACCCTAAGGCAACCTAATTTAGATTTTGCATATGGATACTCATTAGTAACCAAAAAAGAACTGGCAAACAAAAATTCCAGAATTTTTCAAAACCTCGCTCCTTGGGTTAAAGTCATGATTCGTAAAGGCTTTTTCTAACTTCTCCACGCGCTTGCTTGGTCGAATAATTATTGTTCGAGCGCAGTCGAGAACTACTATTTGCCAACTTCCAACTTTATAACTTCAAAAACTTTCCCATTACTCGTAATTCATTATTCAAGACTTACCCGCATTAATTTCCTATAGGTTCCTTTCCGCATGCTTCTGTGATATAATCTCCATTAGATTTGAGGTCACAACGCTCCAAATGCCACGCCCGCTAACGCCTAGTGCGTAGCATGGCGGGCGGGCTGGAGTTTTACGTGACCCAAAAAGTTCATTGAAATTTCGGAAAGAAAAGGAAATATACATGCTTCTCAGTGATGAGCAGGCTCAACGAATGCTGGGTCGTGACATGAGTGTCCAGTCTGTCGCAAACGGTCAAAAAAATTTACTGTCGCGATTGCGAAGAATTTATTTACGAAGGCCACATGACAGGGTGTTCTAGCGAATATCCGCATGACATGAACCATCGGTTCCAGCGTCATGACGACGACATCTCAAAACTTAGAGGTTATTAACATGGCAAGAAAAATCTCAGCTTATCTCTCAGATGAAATAAGGCTTGATATCAAGGAGAGTCTCAAGATTTACTGCGATACTGCAAAAAAACTTGCTGCTTTACTACCCAAAGAGGATATAGACCCGACTTCTGTGGAGTTTGAAAATCTACTCCATGAAAATCCGGGTCTTGCAGACAAAATAACCACATGCACAGCCACAATGGCTGAGGCGTATGGGAATCTCGTCATCGATTTTCTATCACAAGTTCACCATCAGGCAGCCCTCCTGCTTCGCTCCGAACCTCCTCCCATTCACTTTGAATGGGATGTCATAGTAGCACAAACTCTTTCACAAAGCAGCGACTTTGCTACCCTATTTGAAAGCGTACAAAAAAAAATTCTTAAAACAATCAAGGAAGCAGGTGAATAAAATGGCTGAAACCAAAGTAGCTCACACATGCGTATCTTGTTTGAAAGAAACTCAAAACAAGTACTGCAAGAAGTGTGACCTCCTCATTCAGGCTGGTCATGAGAAGACTTGTCTTCTCTTTGATGAGCATGACAAGAGCCATCCTTTCAAGGTATTCGATTGAATGCCTCTTATGAAACCGACCGGATTGTGTGTTCTGTGTCGCGTCAACGACGGGGACATTACCATTCTCAACTTTGACGGAAGTCAAATAATGGGAGGTATTTGTATGCCCTGCGCTATCAAAAATAACCTTATCGAACAACCGAAGAAAAAATAGAGGGTGTACTTCATGTCTGAAGGTGGAAATCGATTCGAATCGATTGAGCATAAAGTTGAGCATCGGATTGAAGCAGGTCCGGAGTACAAGCCAGAACTAGAACCAGAGCTATGGTTTCTTGAAATCAAGTGCAAGTACTACGGCTGTCTGCAGATTGTTATAGCCGAAGACATCATTCGCGGAGATAAACACCTACCCAAGCATTTTCTCTTTCAGTGCAAAGAGTGCAAAGCTCTTCAGGTCATCCCAAAAGAACTTGTAGAGCTTCACCGTTGGCAATTTGACCAAATCAGCAAGAAAAGATAAAGGAGAAAAACAGTGGGAAAAATCAATCCTGATAATTGGCCGCGTACATCTATTCCAAATGCAGAGCCGCTTGGGGACTTGCCCCAAAAGCCTCCCATAAAGGAGGCTGATAAGGGAACTGAAAAGGACTTCATCAGAGTTGAATGCCCTGATTGTCAGGGCTCTGGAATCATTCCAGATACAAGCTTTAACGCAAAACCATGTCCTGCTTGTGAAGGAGGCGGAGCTCGAAGAACTCGACTCTTTACAGGCAAAAGGCGTCCGATGATGGAGTATCATGGAGTCCGAGTTGGAACTCGCATTGTTCCCTTTGAAGAATTCTTCCAAGATTCAAAACGATACGGGCACTAAATCTTTCCGAAATTCACACCCGCCCTCCGGAGCTTTTAGTTTCGGGGGGCATTTTCATACTCTAAAACGACTAATCCATAAATAACAATACTTATATGCGCACTTATTCTTACCAAAAGGAAGCTATTTTTGTCCAGTATACTGGACAACTCATACATAAAACTCTAAAGGTATTTTAAGGATTCTTGAGATTTTTTGGGGTTTTCCTGAATTTTCCCAACCTATTTCGTTAAGACTGTTACGCTAACACGCATTTTCTTTCCTAAAATTTTCGCAGCACTCGCCTCAAGAACATCCTTCAACTTTTCCGTATTCAGCTTTTCTGCATGTATGGGATACGGTGTTTTTATAAAAACAGTCCCTCCTTCTACTTCTGCAGACTTACATGACCTCAAAAATGCAGCTGCCTGCTTATTTTCTTTATTAACTTCTTCAAACAAACCTCTTAAGAAATTTGTTTGGTTATTAGTTATTTGTGATTTGTCATTCGTTTTCTCTTCTTCATCAAGCACTTTAATAGCCCCTTCTTCTCGCACTTCTTTCTTAGATTCCTTCATATCAACAGCGCCCATACTCGTAATTCCAGATTCGAAATTCATAATTCTTGATTCTTGCTTCGCAAGAATCACACACCACTTCACCGCAAGCATTTCAAGCGGAAGCTGACGCAACACTGAGTATTTTAATTGGGAATACGCTTCGGTTACCATCTCCAACAACTCATGAATATCTGCTAAAGAAAAGGCAGCAATATCTCGCTCATTACTTTCAAATCCATTTCTCAATAACAACATGCCTCTCAGTTGCTCTGCCATTCTTTCGATAACCAGCTTAAAGTCTCCTCCAGACTTTTCAATGTTTGCAATTACTGATAACGCTTTTTTCACATCTTTCTCTGACAGACTTTCTAAAAAACTATGTACGTCATCACCAATACTTTTTGTCTTAAATACCTTGTCAATCAACTCTTTTGTAATTTCCTCACCTTTTGAAAGTAGGGAAAGCTCCTCAAGTATCTTTGCTCCATCTCTAAAACTCCCATCGGCTAGTAAAAATATTGCTTCCAATACCCCTTTTTCAACACGCAGCCTTTCTCCTTTCACAATCCTTTTGAGAGATGAGACTAATTCAGCTTCGGTAGGTTTTTCAAACTGTATTTGAAACGTTCTACTCACGACAGTTGCCGGAAGCTTTGAAAGCTCAGTTGTGCAGAGCACAAATACAACATGGCTTGGTGGCTCTTCGAGTGTCTTTAAGAGCGCATTAAATGCTCCAGTTGAAAGCATGTGCACCTCATCAATGATGTACACTTTTTTATCTAAGGTCGATGATGAGAATTTTACTTTTTCGCGAAGTGAACGCATCTCGTCAACTCCTCCATTTGAAGCTGCATCAATCTCAAGAACATCTATATTGTTGCCAGCTGTAATTGATGTACAAATTTCGCATTTATTACATGGCTCTATATTTGAATCATGAATTACGAGTTCTGAATTATGACCTTTGTTTTTATTTTTTTCCTCCCCTTGATTCTTGATTCTTGATTCTTGATTCCGGTTCTTGCAGTTAATAGCTTTTGCCAGAATACGAGCTGATGACGTTTTACCAAGACCCTTGCTCCCTGTAAAAAGAAATGCATGAGGCAAATTTCCTGAAGAAAGCAGTGCCGTCAGCTTTTCTGAAACTCCTTGCAAATCAAGTTCTGAAATTGTTTGAGGACGATATGTTCTGTAAAAAACCATGCTTTTTTGCTTGCAAAAAGAATACTACCAATACTACAAATATGCAAATTTCAAATAATTAATATTCTGTATATATGAAATATTATTTGTATGTTATTGGCTTATTTATTATTTGTATATTGGATTATTTTGAATTCTCTCATCTATGATGAGAGCCAAGAAGGTGCATGACACTATGCTCTACCAATTCTGAAATCCAATCGTCAACGAGCATATTCTGAACAGAACACTCTTCAATAACTTTTGGATACGCTATAACAATATCTCCCAAGTATTGCTTGTCTGGTGGAAAAACCGTTGCATACCCGTCATTTTGAGCAAATGAAAGTACATTGGTAGATTTGTCAATATTTCTATATTTCTTATTTAAAAATCGCATTTTTCGAGAACCGATAATTGCAATGCTTACCTCAGTTGGAGTAGCAACTCCTTGCTCTGTCAGCACTTTCTCAACAGAAGACGTAATACGCTTTCGGTTAACCCTATAGCGGCTTTCAATGAAAATAGGTACGGAAACATTACTCATAAGTATGTGTTATTCGTTATTTGTGATTCGTTATTCGAAAGAGGAAGCTTGCAACACACTAGTATTGCGACGAACGAATAACTACCTACTAATAACTTAATATTAGTACTGATTGTGTTTTGCCATTTTTCTTGCTAATTCTTTTCTGAATTTTTTAGCTAGAGAAGGCTTTAGATGAAATTCTCTTTTTTTCATCTCATGAATAATGCCCTCAGACATTACTTTTCTACTGAATTTTCTAATCATTTGGTCTGGTGAATCACCAGGTTGTTTTTTTACAAAAACCATACTATAAAAACACCTCCCCTAGAAGCTCTTTATGAGCATTGCGAGTATTTAGAGCTTCTTGGGTCTCGTCGTAGCTAGTATCTATTTGCTAGCGAAGACGGACTATCTATACTCTATTTACTACAAGTCTGTGTAATTATACCCCAAAACACACTGAATTAAAATACTTTGAAGAAGTAACTTAGGGCGCAACGTTTATACCAACTGGGCCAATCAAATGAAAATGAACATGGTCGACAAATTGGGCACCGCCACCATTTAATACTACTTTGTATCCCTTACCCATCAACTCATTTTTTTGAATTTGTTCCTGAATTGCTTTTTTCATTGAGAGAAAAACTGCATCATTGGTTAACTCCGCAAAATCCTTTACATGCTCTTTTGGAATAAATAAAAGATGGGTACTCGCCATTGGATTTATATCCTTGAAAACTAAAATATTGTCGTCTTCATATTCAAATTCTTTTGGAATTTCTTTATTTACAATTTTACAAAATATACAGTTATTCATAGGTTATTCGTAAGGAATTTCCTTACTATTGCTAAATTTATCCACCCACCTTTTAACGACTCCCCCTAATGATGGTGCTGGTGTCACTGGCCTATTTTGACGAGCCTTTTTTGGAAGGGCTGCCTCAAACCGTGTCTTTAGCTCAAGTATCTTCCTCCCCGCCTCCATTACATCATCTGGAGCTTTATCAGTTTTTTGTGAGTGTTGACGAATTAACCCACAGATACCCATTATTTGATATTCTGAGAGATTCGTTCCAAATCTGTCGTGGTTTGAATGGTAACCAACTGAAAATGCCTTATGAGCTCTTTCAAATGGGTCATCCATATCATCACTTGCCCTTTCGACTTGTCTACTACCATTCTGGATTTCACTCGCCATAACCCGATTGAGGTGCTCATTTACATATCCTGCAAGCTCGTGGCTAATTTCGACAGGATACGTGACAAACCGTTCAGGATTGGCCTCCTTTGCTGCCCTCCAATCATGGAGATTTGCTTGCTCACTGGTCACGCCTTCACTACTTTCACTCATATTATACATACTAGTGTAGCAGAATTTGTAAGAAAATAAACTTTTTAATCACCTCTTGATATTATTATTCGAAAAAAGGTATAGTGTAGGAAATCAGATGTCAAAAGAGCACTCCCCGCTTTTACAAAACGAATTGAGAGAAAAATGTGGTGTTTTTGGTACCTTTTCAAACCAAGAAAACACAGCTGAAACAACTATCTTTGGTCTATCTACCCTTCAGCATAGGGGTCAAGAAAGCAGCGGCGTGGCGTCATCTGGAGATGAAAAAACACTTCACATGTTTGGTGGCGTTGGCCTTGTATCCCATGTTTTTGACGAGTCTTTTGATTCCGGAATGCTTCCTGGCAATATAAGCATTGGTCACAACAGATATGGCACCAGTTCTAAGAAATCCGTAGAGCACCATATCCAACCGACACTTGATGAAGACAGGTCTTTTGCACTTGCCCATAACGGAAATATCCCCGATACCACAGCTTTGGAATCTTTTCTAGACGAGCATGGCATAGCAAACCCTGACGATAATGATTCTGAAATGATGCATCGAAGCATTAGCTATTATTTAAAAAAAGGCGCATCTCTTGAAGAGGCAGTTGAAAAAGCCAGACCTCTCTTTACCGGTGCATACTCCCTCGTCATGACTGACGGAAAGAAGCTGGTTGCTCTAAGAGACGAAAAAGGGATTCGCCCTCTCTCACTTGGAAGGAAGAATGGAAGCTATGTAGTGTCTTCTGAAACATGCGCATTTAGACCAATGGATATTGAGCACATGAGGGATGTATTTCCGGGAGAAATGGTTGTGGTAGACGACAAAGGGATGCGCTCGACAGCACTGGTAAAAGGTGAGCAAAAACTAGATATCTTTGAGTTAGTATATTTTGCTAGACCTGATAGCAACATTCTCGGAAAAAATGTTTTGCAGGTAAGAGAAAATATGGGAAAGGAACTTGCAAGAGAAAAAAAAATTGATGCAGATATTGTAATAGATGTACCAGACTCTGGCACACCTGCCGCTCATGGGTATGCACGTGAATCCGGAATACCAAAAGAAATAGGAATTATTAAAAATAGATATAGCGCAAAAAGAACGTTTATAAATCCTGATGGTACAAAAAGAAAAGATGATGTAAGAAAAAAATTCATTCCAATTCCTGAAAAGCTGAAAGGCCAAAGAGTTATTCTCGTCGATGATTCAGTTGTAAGAGGCACCACATCAAGAGAACTCGTAAAAATGGTTCGAGACAGTGGAGCTCGAGAAGTACATTTTGCAATCCATTGTCCTCCAATTCGATTTCCGGATTTTTATGGAATAGATACTCCAAATCAAAAAGATCTCTTGGCTAGTCAGCACAATTCCATTGAAGAAATGCGGCTTTCGCTTAGCGCAGACTCACTTACATTTCTTTCTTACGAGGGAATGATACGAGCAACAGGACTTAACGAAGATGTATTCTCAACATCCTGCTTTACGGGCAAATATCCAATCGACATCGGGAAAAGGAAAAGTGAAATAGTGTGGAAATAAATGTACAGGTTGTAATTTAAAATTTAAAATTTGAAATTTGAAATGAATTATTAAAAATTAAAAAAACCTAAAATTGATTAAAAATTAAAAATTTATAATTAAAAATTAAGTTAGGATATCTGCCCAACGTTTGAGTCACGCATTTGACGAAGACAGCAGGACGGAAAATTTATTTAACGGCCTAACGTCTGAGATACGCACCTATCGAAGACAGCAGGACGGAAAATTTATTTAACGGCCTAACGTCTGAGATACGCACC
>CAZKYX010000001.1:0-63842 GCA_964557125.1 uncultured Gammaproteobacteria bacterium | reverse complement strand
TCTGAGATACGCACCTATCGAAGACAGCAGGACGGAAAATTTATTTAACGGCCTATTTTGAACTCGATAACATCACCGTCATTAACTACATAATCTCTCCCCTCAAGTCTTGCTTTTCCTGTTGTCCTGCTCTGTTTCCAACCATTGCTACTTACAAAATCATCATATGACACGACTTCTGCCTTTATAAATTTTGCCATAAAGTCTGTGTGAATTTCGCCAGCCGCCTCAACCGCGTTGCTTCCTTTTTTTATGGTCCATGCTCTTATTTCTTTTTCACCAGCTGTTAAAAAACTCAACAGTCCCAATTTCTCGTATGCTTTTTGAATGAGTCTTTCAAGCCCCGACTTCTCAACTCCCAATTCTTTTAAAAATTCTTTGGCATCTTCATCCCCAAGTTCTGCCAATTCACTTTCAATCTTGGCACTGACTACAACAAACTCGTCATTGCGAGCCGTAGACGAAGCAATCTTTGAGACTGCCGCGCTATCGCTCGCAGTGACGGAAAGTAACACTTTGTATTGCTCAATAATCCCCTCAAACTTCTCCTCCTTATAATCTTCCTCAGCAACATTAAGAACAATTATTTCAGGTTTTGAAGTGATAAGAGACAGGCCTTTTGCCGCTTCCCGCTCTTTTTCCGTTAGTACAATTGTCCTTGCAGGGTTACCAGCATCTAAATGCTTCTTTAACTTTTCAACAGCACTTCCCAAATTCGCATCAAGTCTCAAAGCTTTCTCATTCATCTTAGAAAGCGTTTCGATATCTGAGAGAATAAGTTCTGTGCAAATTGTTACATAGTCATCGGCTGGAGTTGTGCTTCCTTCACGAATCACGTCACTGTCTTCAAATGCTCTTACAACGTGGGCAATAACTTTTACTTCTCGAATGTGAGATAAAAATTTATTCCCAAGTCCAGCACCTTCTGAGGCGCCTTTTACAAGTCCAGCAATATCTACAAACTCCACCATCGCAGGCACAAGCGGTGGAAGTTTTAATTCGTCATTGCGAGCCGTAGGCGAAGCAATCTCTCTTGCTGTTAATTCCGCCAATACATTGAGTCTCTCGTCGGGAACCGCGACAATACCAACATTTGGCTCAATAGTTGCAAATGGATAATTTGCAGCCAAAGCCGCCTGTTTTTTTAGCAGCGCATTGAACAGTGTAGACTTTCCTACATTTGGCAACCCAACTATCCCTACAGATAAATTCATAGAGCTTATTGTATCATCTATTTGCCTTCTTACCTAACACCTCAGGCATGAGGAAATTATTCTCACAATAAATTATATTCAGGTAAATTACAATGACTTTGTTTGAGGATAAAAAGTTGACCACGAGAACCAGTACGCCTCTGTAAAAATAGGCATCTGAAGCGACTTGCCCTCCATTTTTCCTTTAACTGCATGACCTTTCGAATTCCACCGTGTCGATGTTTGAGTGTCGATAAAATATTCGCCTTCCTTTACGAAGTCGAGAGTTTGGCTTTCTATCGTTCTTAGATAGATCAATGAAGAATTAAGAGCTGGATCATACACTATTAAAAGCGGGAAATTCCCAACCTTATCTTGAATTATTCTCTTCTTTTTAACCTGCTCAAGCCTATAAAAAGCTGATTCATCTTGAACTTCAATTCCAACTCCTATAGCAAAAGGATCAAATAATGGACTCGGCCTTCTGTCCCCTAATGACTCTATCCCAAATGGGCTTTTAAGAAAAGATCCGTAGAACTCCCTATAAAATTTCATATCCCGAACTGGCGGAAGAACCGCAATATTTTCCTTTTCTTTCACAACCTTCCAAGTAGTTTTAAAAACTGGTGCGTAGGTTTTGAGCCGTGAGTAAGCATAACTCCCCTCTACTGCTTCACCGTTTAGCTGCAACCATTGCGAATCTGTAGTCTTGTCGTACATCAACAAGTTCCCATTAAATAATGTTCCTGTTACCCCAAATTCAAGAACCTCGTTCCCAACCCTTCTTTGATACGAGGCGGCACTTGCTGATAACAGACAAAGTGACATTACTATTGGTTCTGAATTTATTGTGTCATTTACGAGGTGGTGGTAACTAAGAATGGTCGCAGGGTAAACATAAGTCTTTCGATTTGTCTCAAAAAAATAAACAATATCTTGATCCTCAAGTATTGGATTCGCTTCATCTACCGTAAGGTATTTAGGATTATTAATCACTGGAAACATCGTTTTATCAACCTCTCCAAAAATAAACCCTGAAAACCAGCGAGTTTTACGTGTTATGGAAAACTGTTCTCCCAATACTGGGACTTCACTTTTGTCTAACGATTGGAGAATCAAGACTACAGCAAAAAAAGCAGCAAACAGAAGAAGTAATAAAATTCCGGTAACAATTACTTTACTGCCTTTTTTTCGCATCATAATTTATACTAGAATAGCTAACTCTTTGTTGCAAGGAGTTAATATAAAAAAAGGAGTTTTTAGAATACGATATTTCTAACGAGTGGAAGCGACTTGAGAACTTAGGGCATTTTTGGAAATAGCAATTCTAAGTCCATTTCCCAAATCCACTTCTCGCTCTGCCCGTTCATCTTCAAGCTGAATAATTGCTGTAATTTGAGGTACATAAGTCTCGGTAAAATCATCAAGTTTTGAAATGACCTTTGATTTGACTAGATCATTACTTGCCAAATCATAAAAACCTATCTTTTCAGCTCTGATTAAATCTCTCACTCTCTTCTCTATCCGCAAGCGCTCTGTCGAATCATTGTCATCCATCGTCTCACCATAGCTTCCTATATCCTCTCCATGCTTATCAATTATATAAAACCGTAATGCCTCAAACACATTACCTGCCCCTGCATGATATGACCACATGGTAAGCCCAACATCACCAGCGAAAAGGTCACGGTGAACCTGTAAATACTTACCAGCCGCATCGATGCTGAGTACCGGATCGGCGCGCTGGTCCTGATTTTCATTTACCTTAAGTCCGTACTGGTTTGCCGTATTCGATAAAAATTGTGCTACCCCGCGGGCCTTTGAAATATCATTGGTAACATCAGGACCTCCCCCATTTTCTATCGCAATAATTCCATAAAGCATCTGCTCGGAAATACCGTACGCATTTGCCGTGTCTTTGATAATTTCTTTATACTCTTGAGGAATTTGCCTATGTTCCTTTTCATAGCTGGGCTTTGCAGCAATTTTAACCTTAAAATCCTCAACGATTGCTCTTGCCTCTTTCAGTTTTCGATGGTCTAAATCATGAAAAACCGTATCAAAAAAGTCTGACTGCACTCCAACTTTTTCTTGAGATTTTACTGAGGTTTTTTCTTGGACTTTCTGAACTTTAGCCGGTGCTTCTATTTTTTGCTCTTCTGGAACTGCAGCCTGCGCTACATGAAGCATTACACCATCCTCATTCAACTCATTAACAACTGCAGCCGTTCCGGTTAGGGCAAAAACTCCAAGTACTGCACTCGCAGCCCTTGCACCAAAAGAACTTTTCTTGGGATTTTGCTTTGTTGGTGTTGGCGGTAGGGTCTCTAGGTTTATCGCGTTAATTCTTTGAACAATTTGTCTGACGGGTACTTCACCGGTTGATTCTGACATACAATCAGTATAGCAATTGGCAGTTACTTAGGTAATTAGAAGTTTGGTTACTTGAAAACAGACCAGAGCTATTCTTAAGATAGTACATGACCGTTATTTCTCTTCTTCTTCAGCAATTTTTTTAAGAATTGCTTCAAATTCTTCTTTCGTAAAAGGGGAAGGCTTTAAATCAAAAGCGCTTTTTTGAGGTACTACTCTACTTTTAAAATCAGGGGGTGTTTTGAGTGCAACTTCTGCAATACATGAAGCAAAAAGTCTAGCTCCAGTCTGAAAGCTTTTTACTTCATTTTCTTTCATTTTTTGTGTGGCAAAATAAGAATTTTCGATAATAGAACTTACCGCTCTTGAGTGTTCCCCCAATATTTCTGCATCCTGCTCTTCCACATAATTCCCTGCTTTTGCCATAAGGCTTCTTACATCCATGGAGTGAACAGTTGGAATCTCTACTTTTTTCTCTTTGGTATGGATGGAAATTGCTTTTCCGGAGTAAAGCACACCTAATGTAAAAGTGTGCGCATCGAGTACCTTCTCACTTCCTTCATCGTTAGCCCCCTCAATAGCTGAAATCACAGCAGCAAAGGCATCACGAGTCTTGCCAATATTTGCTTCTTGCTGGAGAAGTTTTTGAGCAGCCTCCTGCCTCCCATATAGTCCGGCTGCAAACATTCCTGCTTCAAAACACGCCTCTTTACTTATCGGAAATATCACGGGCAATAAAGACTCCTCTACCGGCAATTCAAAAACTGGCTCTCTTTCCTGCATAGGTCAGATTCTAATGTTCGTCGTGCAGAAAAGCAAGAATCGATTTTCTAGATTAGTCGTTTTTCTATTTCATTCATTGATGACAACGGAGAGAGCACATAGGGCGTAAAAACTTTATTATTCCTTTCAACCTCTGGAAATTGAAACCATAATTGATGGTAGTCCCTTTCATAAAGCGTATACGTAAATTCAGTGCCTTTTTTTGTCCAGTTCCTTAGAAGTTTTGTAAATTTGACGGCGAGTTCATTTCCTTCTTGAGAAGCTTTACACTTAAAAACACCTAGTCTCTCATCCTCCTGAATCTGATAATCATCAGGTACAACTTTCCAATCCTTATACATCCGTTTTGCAAACTCTACTGGCTCTTCCAGCTTTTTCTCTTCACTTGAATAAAGCGCAATTGAAATGCTTTTTCCTAGATTGGCTGACCACGTATGAAAAACGTTAAGTGTGTACATGCTGGCAATAGTATCGCGTGAAAGGAGCTGTGGTCCAGCCATTATGTCAGCACCAAATTGGAAATAATCTCCCCTTTTGTAGAAATTTTGAAAACCGGTGCCTTCCTTTTTGTAACTTACCTTATCCTCTCTCAACGAAAAAAGAGAATTTTCAAGGAATGCTTGAGTGGTATGTTGAGCTATTGAGCGCTCACGACTGTTATAGAATGCGTTGTTGTAAAAATCTTCTGATGCAACTAATTCTCTAACAACTTGGGATGCTTCAAGAATTGTCGCATGCTCAGGTCTGACTTCAATCTCTTTCATCGCCTGATTATAGCACCAACTTCCATTTTGCCAAGAAAAAATTCAAGTTACCTTACTATTCAAATTCCTTTGTTCCTTTGGGGCTGGTTATTTCTTCGTACATTTCAATTGCAACAAAGGCAAGCGCCACAATTACGGGACCCAAAACTACACCAACAAGTCCAAACTGCTGTACCCCACCAACAACAGAAAACATTATGAGAAGCTGATGCAACTTTGTTTGACTCCCAATAATTTTTGGTGAGACAAAATTATCAAGAAGAAAATTGGTAACAACAAACCACGCAGCAAAGAGTAAAGCGACGAGAGGTCCATGCGTAAAGAACAGTATAATTGCAACCGGTCCCCACACAAGCATTGCCCCAATTGCCGGCATTAACGAAAAAATACCATAGAGAACTCCTAACAATAAGGGCGCAGGTATTCCAAACATCAAAAATCCCAATGTTCCAAGTACAATTTGAATACCAGCAACAAAAAGATTACCTCTCACTATCCCATTAATAAGGTCTGTCGTTCTTGTCTGAATTTTTAAATAATAGTGCCTCGGAATAATTTCAATTTTCTGAAGATACGCTCCTATTCGCTTCTTTGCTATCAAGAAAAAATAAACAGTTATGAGTACAAAGAATGTATTTAATAACAATGAACCTGCATAGAAAAGTGTCCCCGTAGCATTTTGAATAACTGTTTTAAGAATCCTGAGTACTTCTTGCTCAATATTGAATTTAAAAACCTCAGTTGGTAGTCCGAGTTGCTGCATTTGGTTGGTTATAACTGCCTGAGCGTCTGCAAGAAGTGTTGGCTTTGCCTGTATCATGGCAAAAAGCCCTCTTGCTTCAGCAAGCACATTCACAAATACAAAAATGAGTGGGGAAAGGATAAATATAAGCATAAGAACGATGGTAATTATTGCGGCAATTGAAGGCTTTTTCACTCTCTGCAGGAACCATTCATAAGCAGGATTTAAAAATATTGAAAAAATAAAGGCAATAATTATGACAAGAAGAAAAGGTTTTATTATCAAGTACGAGAAGTAAAGAATGGAAAACACAACAATAATTGTGGTTGCTATATGGAGAATTTTTGAAAGTTCAAGATTTTTCATTTTAGAAATTATTCTTACTAATAAAATAGTATATCAGTTTTGCTCTTAGGGCAAGAAAAAAGCCCTAACAGATTTTCTGGGGGGGGGTTATTTGGCAAAAGGTGGTTATTTTTGATATGATTTTTATATTATGAAGCTTTTGAGTAAAACTTATGTAAAATATGGACTTGCCATGTGCGGGGTCATAGTTGCTTGTCTTGCACTCATGGAAATTACTGGTCAGAATAAATCCTTTGACAAGTCTCCAATTCAACTTATATTCATGATGCTCTCCCCGCTTGTCATTTGGTTCTTGGGAATTTTATCCAAGAAAAAACAACAAAAAAATAAATTAACTTTCAAACAAGGAACCATTGAAGGAATAAAAATCTCTCTCGTATACGGACTCGTTTCTCCTTTTATTTTTGTAGCATACTACCTTTTTGTAAATCCAGAAATTATTTCTTATGTTAAGAACTCTTACGGACTTGGCACGGCACCTGATACAGTTGCAATTCTTGTTGACATGCTTGCCCAACTTATCACAGCTCTTATTTTTGGAACAGTATATGCAGCCATAATATCCTTCTTTCTCAAAAGCAAATCTTAATGGAACAGCTTCCTATTCTTCCCACCATTGCTCGCTCCGTTGTTCCTCTTCTCATTTTTCGTATTCCATTACTGGGAATACTACTATCCAACCTTTGTGACCTGTATGATTGGAAATTTATTGACCACTCAACACCTGCAAAACTTGCCTTCTATCAAAACTGGGATAAGACCTTTGACTTGTACTACTTAACTTTTATTTTTATCATTGCTTTTTCCTTCAAAGATAAGCTTGCAAAGAACACGGCTATTTTTCTTTTCCTATATAGACTTGTCGGACTCGCATTTTTCTATTCGACCCACAACAGACAATTTCTTTTTTTCTTTCCAAATATATTTGAAAACTTTGTCATCTTTTATTTAATGTACAAACTTTTTTCTAAAAAAGATGTTTTGTTTAAAACTCATCAGATACTAATTCTCGTTCTCTCAGTTATTGCAATTCCAAAACTCATCCATGAATTCTTCCAGCATTTTCTACTCCACCATCCTTGGGAATATTTTGATGTTGCCGGATGGCTAGGAACTACTGGTGTCGTGCAAGAATACTTAAATTATGGAATTTTTGGAACCCTTCTCTACATTGCACCCATACTTCTTTGTCTTACCTATCTTTTAAAAAAACTCAGATAATTACATTTCAGTGATGCATGTCGGAATCAGGATCCAAAGACTGAAAAACATCAGGATTATCATTTCCTTCCACTTCGAGAACAGCCCATGCCCCCTTATTCATCCGCGCAAGTGCATGGTCCACAAGAAGATAATTTCCAGGCACATCAACCGTGAACTCCACGATAGTCGCTCCTCCTGGAAGCACTGCAGTAGTCTGTATATTTCTTAACGGTGGCGAACCAATTGCTCCTTCTGGATAAACAACATCAAATATTTCCCCTATGACATGAAAAGAAGAGATGAGATTCAATCCACCATTACCTACAAACATTCGGATTTTATCTCCAACCTTTGCTTTCATTCGCGGAGTTGTTTCAACTTTTCCATTAAAAGTTACATACGTGGGGTTTCCATCAATAAGCCCTTGCGTATTAAAAATAGTAAGCCCCTTCTTTCCAAGACCCCCCAAAGTGTAAAGCTCCCCTTGCATAATATAGAACTCCTTATCAACCCTTGAGAGTCCTTCGGGCGGCTCTACAAGAATTAACCCATACTGGCCGTGCGAATTATGAGTACTTACATTAGGCATTGCACAATGATACACATAAATTCCGGGATTAAGCGCCTTCCACTTAAAAGACTTAGTTTCTCCTGGTGCAACATGTGTAACCGCCGCTCCACCCCCAGGTCCAGTAACAGCATGCATGTCTATATTGTGATGGTGAATTGACGATTTGTGATTTGTTAACGATACAATTACTGTGTCTCCGAGCTTTACTCTATACATTGGCCCTGGCACCTGCTTGTTGTACGTCCAATAATTGAAATACGAACCATTTCTAATCTCAGATATTACTTCCTGAGCTGTAATATCTATCCTAACAGCAGCATCAGTTTTGGATACAAAAGCTGGCACATTGTTAGGATCCGCGCCGATATCTGCAACCTTATCAAACTTAGTAGAATTAAGAAAAAAGGCTATTGCATTGAGAAGCGGTACTGATGCCGTCTTGCCACCAGGAGCATGTGAGTGAGAATACATTGGCATTTCCAATAAGTTACCACCAGGATTGAAATAAAAAAAGGAAATAATTAAAACTAGAAAAAACCCAAAACCAGTTATAACAACTGTTTTTGAATTTTTTCTCAAAATTTTTATTTTATTGCGAAACTTAAATACAAGAAAGATAAAAAATAATAATATTAAAAGCCAAATCAATACTTCATAAACCAAATATAGAAGAAAATTCATGTACATATACTATATTATACAGAAAAGCAAAAGTGTAGCGTGATTTTAATCATAGCATTAATTTGCAACCTGCATTATAGGAAGCTTTAAATATATAACAAAAAAACCTATGATAACTACCAGCAATATTAGAAGAATTTTTTTCGCTTTCGGTTCTAGGATAGCATAGAGTTTGAAGCAAAGAGCTGTGATGAAAGAGAAATTAACACCTCTTTATCTAGCAATACATCTTCCCATTCTTGTGGATAAAATTTCCCATGCTTTGCTCCAGCAAGCGTTCCAAACATAGCCCCCGTACTATCGGCATCACCTCCAGAATTTACAGTCTTTAAAAGTCCTTCAAGGGGACTGTCCCAATACTTTTGAAACATAAAAAGCGTGAAAGGATAATTTCTTGTAACCGCAAAGTTGGGCTGAAATGCATCATATGCAGCATCGTCATTTGCCTCCATATTTGCGAGTATCCATTCAAACTTTTTATACAGTTTTGTCCTCTCCTCTTTCCCTATTCGCTCTTCTACATTCTTTGAAACAATAATTGTCTGCTCAACAAAATCTTTTCTATCAATACCTTCCAAAAGTGAATATATAGCATCTGCCTGTACAACACCCGACCCAATCGAGCGACTATCAAGATGCGTCATTCTCCCAACTTTTTCTGCATATTCCATTCCTTTTTCATATTCATTTGTTGCCGACATGAAAAGCCCAACTGGACCCATTTTTATTGTTGGCCCATTCCCCGGACTGTTGGCTTTTACGCCTGATGCCTCAGATGATACACCGTCCAATAAATTTTGTATTGCAGTCCTTGTTGAATAACCAAAACTTTGCCATGCCCCTTGCTCATCGTCACTCGTCAGTCTTTTATACATTTCCAGATGTTCTATTACAGCCCCCTCCATGGAGTATCCACCCTTGATAAGTGCCTTTGCAGTTGCAATTGATAAATGCGTGTCATCGGTATACTCACCTTTTGAAAGCACTCTTGTAGTAAATTTATGAGGAAAATTTTCTTCGTCATTTGGATTATTTTCGTAAGCCTTTGCATAGATATCAACAGAACTCACGGGCTCGCTCACGCCACCGATGAACCTTCGAATTTGATCTCTACTCCACCCCTCAACAGACATTCCCAAAGTGTCACCAATGGCTCCTCCCATCATTGATGCTTGAAACTTTTCTAAGGACATATGTGCATTATAACGTATATTGTATATTGTATATTCTATACGATATACTTGCTTACATCCTGCTGTAAGGGATTGAAAGTGGCAAAGTTGTAATTCCTAATTTTTTAACAATTTGGCTGGTTTTTTCTTCTGAGTTTTTCTCGTCATTACATTGAATTTCAATAAATTCTCCGAGCTTTGTTGTGACTCCTCCTTCGATTTTTGTTACAGTGTCAAGAACGACAAGAGCTCCATCCATTTCATAAAAACTTCTCTCTTTGCTAATTTCTTTAAAATTTTTCCCATAATGCTTTCGAAATATCCGTTCCAAACGTGGGCTAATTTTAATCTCAGCACGCGGTCTATTTCCACTATCCTTGTTCTTCGGACCTTTATAGGTCATAACAGATTGGCCGTCTTCTTTGCGAATTCTCAACATTTCATCTGATTCTTCGAGTTGTCTATCATGAGGATTAAAGTATGTATCATCTTGCACATTGCACTTTAGAAATGTTGCGCCGTTGTCTGCTAACAGCTCAGCGCTAACAGTCCCCTTGTATTTTGCTTGAATTTCCAACCCTTGAAATTTTTCAGCTTCAATTGCCGGATTATACTCATTGACAAGCACCATATCCGCCTTTCTCTTCGTTGGTTCAATATATTTTTGATACATAGGCTCAACTACTCTGAAGTAGTAATCGAGAATTTGCTCAGGGCTTAAGGGGGTTCTGACAACATCCCGAGCAAGACGCCTCACAACACTTCCATGAAGAGAAATGTCCACAAATCCCTTGACATCAGCATAGCTTGGGAGGTCGTCAAAAAGTGCAAACAATCCCTCGAGAACAATGATGTTTTTTGGTGAAAATTTAGACGTACTGTCAGCCTCTCCGGTTAAAAAATTAAACTCAGGCTTTTCAATCGACTCTCCATTTTTCAACAAATCTAAATGAGTTTTGAGTAATTCAAAATTGATATATTCCGGATGATCCCAATTGATATTGTTGCCCTTCGCGCGCTCCCTATCTACAAATTTTCCACCCTTTTGATAGTCATCTGTTGAAAGAATTGAAATGTCACCAAATCTTTCTTCAATTTTTTTAGTTACTGCAGTTGTTTTACCAGAACTCGTTCTCCCGGCAATAAAAACAAACAAAGATTCACTCCCATCCTTCTCTTTGAGTTTTTTTTCAATGAGATTCAGAAATTTTGAAACATCTTCCACTTCTGTTGTTATCCAACTTTCAGATGTTTTCTCTTTTGTTCTTTCAGCATTTTTTCCTGCCATTGCTCTATTCGAGAACTCTTTCTTTCCTGTAACATCCTCTCCAAACCATGCAGGGTGAGCAAATTTCTCACTTTCCTCGATGCTCTCAAATTCTACCTCTACGCTCAAAAGGCCTTCTTGAGCACCATGGTAAACATCAAGCTCGATGGTATATTTTTGATACGGAATTTTGTATCTTGTTTTTTCAACGGTCTTACCATCAGCATGAGGGACAAGCACTTCGTATGTATCTCTATCAATGCACGTCTCAACTTCTTCGCGATCGAGTCCATTCCCTCGTTTTACTGTCAGATAATAATTATTGTCAGCCTTTCTGACACGTACTTCCTCTTTGTTGTCTTCAGAAATAGCTACATAACTCTGAGATATTTCAACGAAGGGAAAACTATCTAAATTGTCAGGCAATTTCTTTACGAGATATTTTTTCTCAATTTCATGAGGAGGTATAATTTCGTGAATACTATCTGGAGTGATTTCTACTTTTGACATATTCCAAGCCAAATTCTACTCTAGGACAGTATAAAAATCAAGATTTCAAATCTTTTCAGGGGTTTCAAGTTCGACTTGAATGTATTTTACAGAAGGAACCGCTTGCTGAATACGTTCTTTAATCTTGTCAATCAATTTTTCGAGCTCATCTGTCGTAAGTCTATCCTGCATATGGACCTCCAAATTGACAAGCAATTTTTCAGAACCAACGTGAAGTGTTTTTAAATCAAGCACAGAATTAACTTCTTCAACTTCAAGTGCCGCATCACGAATTTTTTTCTCTGTCGCAAGAGAGGCACTCTTTCCAACAAGCAAATCCCGAATCCCCATAAGAAGGAAGAATGAAAAGATAGCCAAAAAGATACCTATAATGACGGCACCCAAACCATCAAATCTCAAATCTCCTGTAATAAGATATCCGCCTAAGGCTAGCATACCAAAAAATGATGATGCGGTTCCCATAAGATCTAATATAAAAGTCGTTTTTGTTTCTACAAGGGAAGACTTGTAAAAAATTTCGGCAACATGTTTAAAACTTCTCTTTTTCAAAAGACGTTTATAGCTAAGAAAAAACGCGTATCCATTTGTAAAAAAAGTTACGAGAAGAACTATCAGAGCGAGTAAAATATTGTGAATTGGTTCTGGATCCAAAATTCTCTTCCACCCAAAATAGATTGACAGAGTTGCTGTCAAACCAAACATGACAAGGGCAGCTAGCAGGGTCCAAAAATAAATTTCCCTTCCGTATCCAAAGGGATGCGACCTATCATCTTTCTGAGTTGATCGCTTAAGGCCAATCATAAGAAGACCAGATGCAGCGAGATCAGAAACACCTTCAAGAACCTGCGTAAACATAACAACACTTCCAGAAAAAACAGAAACTACAAAACTAAGGATAATATCCAGCAAATCAACCGCAAAAGATGTGATGATAACGCGTCGTGCTGATATTTTTTTTACCGGAAGAACTTTCTCTTTTGAATCGGGACGCATAAGAATAGTATAGCAAACAACTCAAGCTAAAGATTTGCGTTGTGCTTCGTGTGAACCAAACCCCACTGGTGCATTGTTTTAAATACAGGGATAAGTGTTTTGCCATAAGAAGTTATGGAATACTCTACCTTTGGAGGAACTTGAGCGTATACCTTTCGTGAAATAAGCTTATCGCTTTCAAGTTCTCTGAGTTGCTGAGTCAACATCTTTTGGGTTATTCCCCCTATTCCTTTCTGCAATTCAGAAAAGCGCATTGTTTCTTTTGTCAACAGGAACATGATAAGAGGTTTCCATTTTCCACCAATCACATCAAGTGTTGTCTTTACAGAAGAACATCCGAGAGATATTTGTTGCTTCATAGTTACTTTTTATATACTACCCTACTTTTTAGTAGGTACTTGCCCGAAATTCGGTTAGTATTTATAGTATAGCATAGACATGGATAAAAACAATTACTCATCACTTGCATCAGACACACAAATCACAACCGCTTCAAAATCACTTGCAGAGCATGGCATAACGGTACTAACAGCAGAAAATGGAAAAGAAGCTGTTGAGAAAGTGCTGTCCCTCATACCAGAAGGCAGAGAGGTTATGACCGCAACTTCAACTACCTTAAATCAGCTAGGACTTACAGAAACTCTTAATGATTCTGGCAAGTTTGACTCCATTAAAAACAAATTGACTAAACTAAATCGCGAGACTGACGGTCTTGAAATGCAACGAATTGGAGCCGCACCTGAGTATGTTGTCGGAAGTGTGCATGCGGTGACTGAGGACGGAAAAGTTGTTGTTGCATCTGGCTCTGGAAGTCAATTGCCAGCGTATACATATGGCGCATCACACGTCATTTGGGTTGTGAGTACTAAAAAAATTGTTAGCAACCTTGACAGCGCTTTTGAGAGAATTAACACCCACGTTCTCCCCCAAGAAGACGTGAGAATGAAAGAGGTCTATGGACCAGAATCAGGAAGTAATGTTAACAAATTGTTTGTTCTGCAAAGAGAACTCAATCCTGCAAGAATTACTCTTATTTTTGTCAAAGAAGATTTAGGATTCTAGATTTGATTGTTTGATTATTGGATTATTTGTATATTTGATTATTGACTTACTAGAATAAAACCCGTACGATAAATCCCATGGCTGAAGAAAAATGTCCGAAATGCGGTAACCCGCTCGCAGAAGTTACCACCACCCCAACAGGTCGCAAGTTGCAGCGCTGTTCCACAGGTAGTTGGAATGCAGAAACCAAGAAAAATGAAGGTTGCGAATACGTAAAATGGCTGGAAGTAGAACCAGAAACACTTGACGAAAAATGTCCTAAATGCGATAACCCGCTCGTTATGATGGTTACTAGATTTGGTAAAAAGATGAAGAAGTGCTCAACGAATTCTTGGAATAAAGAAACAAAAACAGCTGAAGGATGTGACTATATTGAATGGATTTCAGGAACCACAGAACAGCTAGATGAGGACTGTCCAACATGCGGAAGCAAATTAGTTCTCTACACAACAGCTGCTGGAAAAAAAATGAAGAAATGCTCAACAAGCGGTTGGGACAGTGCAAAAAGAGAAGCAACAGGATGTACCTATGTCCAATGGCTTAAGGCTGGAGAATATGCCCCAAAGCAAGAAGCTAACGGAGAAGAATTTTTGCCCCCAGACCCCGACGCATAGCCTCAGAATTAAGTATCAAGTAGTATGAATTATGCAAAAATCTTTGTAGCTGTATGACGTTTATACATACTACATAATACGTAATACTTTCTACACTCATGAAGAAATCAGATGTCATAGATAAGGCAAAGGAAATATTTACCCTAAATACTTTTCAGGGTTACTCTACTTGGAAAAACTCAAACTATAAATTTATTGCACCGGCCAACAAAGAATATGTCTATCAGTGGTTATGGGACACAGGCTTTCATTCCATTGTACTTTCACACTTTGATGCACTGTGGGCAAAAAATGAAATTCGAAACCACCTACTTGCACAATGGGAAAATGGATTCCTACCACACATAATTTTTTGGGGAAGCAAAAAAAGGCTTCCACACTGGGCATATATTGAAAGTGCGCTTTCAATAAGACCAAGAACGACTGCCATAACCCAACCACCCGTTTTTCCATTATCAGTTGAAAGTATTTATGAAAAAGACAAGGACAAGAAATTTTTGGAAGAAGTATTACCAAAACTTGCTAAAAATCATAGATGGCTGCTTGAGAATCGAGATGTTGATAATGATTTTCTTGTCTCTATTATTTCCCCAAATGAAAGTGGAATGGATGAATTGCCGGTATTCCAAGTCGCAGCTGGATACACGGGACTTGATACAGCAAGACTTCATTACACCTATAGAAAAGGGGACTTTCTAAATCACCGTTATAGATTTGACAGTAAGAAAATTCTTAAAAAGAACTATTTTAATGTTGAAGAATTATTGTTCAATGTTGTTTTTATCGAAAGTGCTCGCTCTCTATCCCGTTTGTTTGCCGAAATTAAGAATGCGAAGGAAAGCTCATTCTTTGAAGAGCTCGCAAATAAAAGTGAGAAGTCCCTAATTTCGAAATGCTGGGACAAGGAAGATGGAATTTTCTATTCTCTTTATTCTGAAAATGAAACATTTGCAAAAGTCAAAACAGTAGCCTCTCTTATCCCACTTTTCCTAGATGGATTAAAAGGCGCACAACTTAAAACACTTGTTGAAAAACATCTTTTAAATCCTGAGGAATTTTTTACAGAGTTCCCATTTCCAACGGTTGCTAAAGATGAGAAATATTATGTTCCAACCGATACACCACTGCATCAAGTAAAACTTTTGTGGCGAGGTCCAACATGGATAGCAACGAATTGGTTTGTTATAAAAGGACTACAAAAGCATGGGTATCATGAAATAGCAGACAAGGTTATTAAAAAAACCGCTGAAATGATTGAAAAGGAAGGATTTCGAGAATACTACAACCCCGAAACCGGAACCGGTTATAGGAGAAAAAACTTTGGGTGGAGCACATTAATTTTAGACCTACTGTAAGCTGTTCCTTATTTATCCCAAACTTGCGTCTTTGACTTCATTGCCCCAAAGCCTCATAATATGAGCCTGTATGATTCAAGTAAAAAATGTAACGTTTGCACATCTTCGCCCTATCTTTACTGATATTAGCTTTACTGTGGGCAACGATCAGATTGTCGGACTTGCCGGACCAAATGGGGCGGGTAAAAGCACGTTATTCAAACTCCTGATGCGAGAGGAAATGCCAAAGGAAGGAGAAGTAATTATTGATGGCTCAATAACGCTTGTTCCTCAAGAAGTTAAACGCGACACAATATTAGAAAAGTGTCATACGGCCCGGGAATATTTAGATGAGCATTACATTCGGGATGACAAAGAACTCTTAGATATCCTGCATGGTCTAGAGCTTAATGATATCGAATTGTATGATGAGCCTCATCATTTAAGTGGTGGACAAAAAACAAAGTTAGCAATTGCCAGAGCCCTTCTTCATGAACCAGACACCCTACTCCTTGATGAACCAACCAACTTTCTTGACACCAAAGGAAAAGCTTGGGTTATGAATTTTTTAAGCACCTACCCCAAAGCGCTTATTCTTGTCTCCCATGACTTAGAACTTTTAGATAGCGCTATTGATAAAGTTATTACCATAAATCCGCAAAAAGGTTCTATCGAAGAATATAAAGGCAACTATACTCAATTTCTAAAATTAAAAGAACAACACGATGCCCTGCTCACGCGTCAAATCTTAAGTGAAACAAAACACGTAAAAAGAATGGAAAAAAGCCTTGTGGGACTAATGGGTAGAAAGTCAGAAAAAGGAGTAAGACAAAGAGTCCAATTGCAAAAACGTATCGAAAGAATTAAAGAAAGTCTCCCACCACTACCCAAAGAGGCAAAAAGAATTCATATTAATCTTCCAATACCACAGCCAGTTGGCGACTCTCCGGTACGCGTTATTGATGTTGCCAAATCATATGGAGAAAAAGAAGTGTTTGAAAATTTGTCATTGTCTATAAGAAGAGGTGAAAAAATTGCGCTTGTTGGACCCAACGGTGTTGGAAAAAGTACTCTGATAAAAATAATCATGGGGAATTTAGAACCCGATTCAGGAGAAGTTATCAAAGATGAAAGACTTAATATTGGATACTACTCTCAGGAATTTGAGTCATTTGATTTTAATAAAACGCTTATTGAAACAATTAGTGGCATTGCTGCACTTCCTGAAGAAAAAATCCGTTCTTTTCTGGCAGCATTTTTATTCAACGGCACAAAGGTATTTCAGACCATCAAGACTCTTTCTGGAGGAGAAAAAACAAGACTTTCAATTGCCTTACTGCTTCTAAAGAATTATAATCTGCTGGTACTAGATGAACCAACCACCTATCTTGACGTGTTGTCGCAAAGAATAATTCTGGAGGCGCTCAAAAAATATACCGGTGCAATACTTATCGTGAGTCACACAGAAGATTTTATAAAGGAATTAAAACCTGATAGAGCACTTCTGCTGCCGGAAAATAAAGTTACATCATGGAATGACGAGTTATTGGATAAAGTTAGTTTGATGTAACTATACTGCCATTGGTGTTTGCTTTAGAGGTTCTTCTACGTTTGACTCACTAGGGTTGTGTCGTATCCAAATTTCTCTTGGTGAGTATTCTTCCCATATTCTAATTTCTTCGCCAGGCTTAAGATTTATGTGTTTTTGCCTAGACGTATCCACACCATCCATATCATCTGCCGTCACGTAATGACACGATTCAATTTTCTTTAAATTTTGAATAAGCACGCCGGCATCCTTTTCATCTTTTGCAACCAAAATCATTATTGGGGTGTGAACGAGAAATTCATTTTTTTTGACAGTTCCTCCAACAAGCACATGCCTTGCAATGATTTGGTCTGAATTATCTTTATCGTTAACAAACAAATTGAGAACTTCTATAGCCATGGGAGAATTTTAGTGCTTGAAGGTGGGTTAGTCAAGCTTTCTAGTTATAAAGTCTGGTATTAAAAAATCGAGAGATTCCAATAATTAACGTGTCAATAAAAAGCGGAGCAAGCAAAAATAGCGACCCGATTTCAAACAACTGAGACACTTTACCTTCTCCCAACAACTTGCTTCCCAGTGCAGCATAATCTACTCCTAAGAAAAATAGAAAGCCTAGTGCTACAACTAAGAGAACAATAAATTCGATTGCCCCTTCCATATCCTTTTTTGAAGAAAACATGGTATTGCCTATAACGAAGACAATAAACCCAGAAAGAATCAACAACCAAATATTTTGAAGTACACCAAAGTTAATAATAAAAGCCAGCGTTGCAAGAATAAGCGCAGTACCAA
This sequence comes from uncultured Gammaproteobacteria bacterium, assembly GCA_964557125.1. Taxonomy (GTDB): domain Bacteria; phylum Patescibacteriota; class Microgenomatia; order Levybacterales; family GWA1-39-11; genus CAZKYX01. Next base: position 45,873 of record CAZKYX010000001.1, on the reverse strand, counting down.
CGAAGAAGGGCGCCACTCCAATCAAGAAGTTTCTCACAATATCAGTTCTTCCCACCTGAACACTACCTAATTTCAATGAATTCCCGTGAATTTTCGGAACAAGTTCTAGCTCACCCACTGGCACGAGTAACACAAATGCCATAGTTGCATGTGCCAATTCATGGATGAGTGTCCCCGGTAAAAAAAGAAGGGCTATAAGATAGACAGACAATTTTCGTGAGCGAAATAGTTTGAAAAAAAGAAATGAAAGCTCTGAAGTAAGCATTCTTGAAAAAATAAAGAGTAAAAAAAGCTCACCAAAAAAAAGTCCTAAAAACATACTTTCAGTTTACACGAATTAATGTGAAGTATGCATCTCGTCTTCAATTCTTTGGGCCTCTATAGCAGTATTTTCAATAATTTTGAATGCTTGATAATTTACACGTGCTGACCGTGCTGGATCTGTTCCAATTAAAAGAGTATCAACTTTTTCTTTGTATTCCTTTGCTGTCCTGAAGGCAAAAATTGCTACATCCTTATATTCAAGTTCTTCAGTTATTCGAGCAAGTTTCTGGTGTTTTTCTTCCGGCATTCTCTTATAAGAGAGGGTCCTTATGTTACGCCAAGTGGAAAATGTTGCCCTCATTCTGGGAACTTCAACTTTGTTAATCTCGTCACTTAATCCCTTACCATAGTAATATTGCCTGAGAAACACATCGATAAGACTTGTTTTTACAGCGATTGTTTCATCATCCAACTGCTCATACTCAAGCACCCACTTTTCAATTTCCGTTAGCTCTTGAGCCGGTGTACTTTCAAAAACTTCCAAGCTATCAGACATTCTAGCTAAAAACTCGTCTATGGATTCACTCTTTTTCTCCTGCATGAGCTCATTATACTGCTTTGCGTTTAAATTTCAATTCAAGCATTCTGCCGACCTATCATCTGCTGTGCTTTATCTGCAGCTCTAAAATTTCTATTCCATACATCAATTTTTTTTTCATGCTCCTCTTCTTCCCTTTTGTCTAGAAATGGTGACATTGTTAATAATGTATCAAGTTCTTCTGCAGGAAAACTCAATGCATTTTCTCGACTAATGGTATTTATTCTCTGTATTTTCGTTAGATAGTTTTTTGTATTAAATGCATCAATGGACTTTTTAAGATTTTCTTTCCATATGGAAAAGCAACTAAGAAGATTTTTTCCATCCTCATTATCATTCTTTTCCTCAGGAAACTGTTTGGAAAAATTTACATAGAAATCTCTTAATAGAATATCTTCTTGAAAATCTGGTAGTGTTTCAACAACAAATTTTATTTCTCTCAATGCGGGGGACACGCTAAGATAGCTCTCTACAAAATGGACAGCCAGTGCTTCATCACTTGCTCCAAATCCCTCACTCATAAATTTTTAGCCTGCTCGCGATTGTATGCTCGAGTTGATGCTACAGCCATTCTTCTCCAGTGCTCTTTTTCTGCAAGAGCAATTACCTCATAGCGTTCTGGAGTGATTTGCAAAAGATTGAATGCCTTTGCATGCTGCTCAATAGCATATTGACGAAGATTATCAATCGTAATGCTCCCAACAATCTCTGCTGAGAACCTCGCATGCTCATTTTTTATATATGACAGAAGATTACCGACAGACTCCTGAAAAACAATCAAATATTCAGCTAAATTCTTTGCGTCATCTGCAACTGTTGCATACTCATATTCATCCTTAAATGTATCAAATAATTTTTGAATGAAGTGGTTTTTCTCAAGTGCAATATTTTCTGTTTCAATTTCTACTTTCGTAAAGAACGGTGCTTGGTACTCAACCCTTAAAACACTTTCTGCCTCCCACACTGTATATGCCTGTTGTTCTTCGATGCTTGGTTTATTATTATTTTCCATAGAAGCGATTATACCATCCTTACAGAAGAATTATAACGATGGAATCCTTAGCATTGTGGGAAAATTTTAACAAATAGAACGATAAACTCTGATTTCTTTTGCTTCAACTATTGCAGTATCTTCACTAAGAACATCAATGAGATTAGACACGTTCTCTATATCAGAAGTTCTCCACTCGCGTGTCCATTCCGGTAGGCTTCTGTAAGCAGGACCCCCATAAGGACCCCCTCTGGGAAGTGGTTTTTCAGCAGTTGATGAAATCATTCCCCTCCCTCGATTCAGGGTATAAAAGTAAGGTAGGTCTTGTACACGAATTGTTAAGTCTGTACTGTTACCTGATTCGTATATGCTTATGTCGCAACCTCTTTCGATAGTGACAGTTACAAATTCATTACCAATTGGAATTTTTCCCATTAGACGCACTGCATTCTTCTCTTCCCTTTCAATTTGCTCGCGTGTTCTTGGTGGCCGTGCTGGCTTTATTCTCCCAAAATATAAATCTTTGATTGCCTTTGCACCCGCCTCCAATTCTTCGGGTGTTAGCTTTTTTGAAATTCTTAAATGAGAATCATCCGGTAATTTTGAATCAATAAATTCGTGAAGCTTATTTTGAAGACTTGGAAAAAATTGCTTTGCAGACTCTATATCAAGCGCTCTTCTTTCTTTTGCATGAGCAAGCTGAAGCGATTTTGCAAGAATTTCATTCTGTGATACTGCTGCCCTTTCTACCATAATTAAATGTTACCACTCAGTGACGCACCAAATCTGTAATATAGATTACCAAAAATTAACTCTCTTTTCGAGAATGTATTCCCCACTCTTTTCCAAACAGTTGTAAGTCGTGCTCCCGTAATTTTACTCCCTCACGTACATCTAAAAGTTTACTCTCATCTTTCCAATTAACCAGATTTCTAAGAAGTCCCAAAGAATTGGGGCTTATGATATCCAAGTGAATTGACATGCTCCTTATTGCCCGTTGGTCAAGCTTTTCAAAACCATGAAGCATGCTAAATGGATGTTCAAAATACCATTTTCCTTCTGTATCCTTTGCAAGCATTGCTTGCTGCACAACAGGAAACCCACTTGAATGCATAAATCTCATGAGTGTACGAGTGGTTTGTTTTGAGAGTTCGTCAAGCGGTAGTATAGGTTTAAAACGCAAAGGCATTTCATGAGACCGAATTAGATCAGTCTCCAATTCAACGCCTGAAAAACCTTCTCTCCCTTCATAAGAAAATTTTTCGTCACTTTTAAATTTCTCGTGGGTATACTCTAAAATAAATAAATCATTTCTATCCAACAAGTCACGTGGATTTGAAAATGATGCATAGGCTTTTACAACATGTCCAGAACTAGGAATTCTAGGGTCAGCAGCCCTTGCAAATCTAGACCAATTCTCAAAATGTACAAACATGCAAGAATTATACCTACCGTTTCTACAACCTACAACCTACGCCGCTATGAAATAGCTAGTCCTCTTGGAGGGAAACCTAAAACCTAAAACCAAAACCCAGCGTATTGTATGTCCCCTCCCTTCCATGTACAATAACTTCTGAATTCATATGGGCAAGGAATCTGAATACATATCAAGACTTTCAAGAACAAAAGACTCTATCACGAAATTTGTAATGCCACCCGCACACGCGCGGCCCGATGTGGTACCAATCGGAGATTACAAGGAAAATGAACCCCTCGAGGATTACGCAGTATTTTTTGCAGGCCACGGTTCTCCACAGGAAGAAGGAATGGAAAGAGCATACAGACAACTTGCTCCAATCGAAAATCTCTACTCAGATATTACAAGACTTCTCGGAAAAGACTTAAGGACACTCACGAGTGATGACCTTAAGCATACTATTCATGGTCAACCCGCAATAGCGGGAACAAATATTTCAGCCTGTCTATCACACATTCTTGCTCATCCTGATGAATTAACAAACGCTCCATTTGCTGTTTCTGGTCAAAGCGCTGGTGTGCTTTCTGCCGGTTGGTATGCAGATATGTATGGAGAAAAAGAAACTCGGGACGCTGTACTTACGACTATCCAAATTGCCCAAACAAGAGGAGAAATTCAGCAGAAAATACACAATAACCCACCAAGCGGTCACATGCTTATTGCAATTAAAGAAAAGGCAAACCCAAGAATTGACGAAGATAAAGAGATACTCAATAGAATTCGTGAGGAAACTCTCCCACGAGAAATGCCCGTCTCACTGGCAATAGACATGTCTGATACGAGATTTATTCTTGGCGGAACTGAAGATAATTTGAAAAAATCACGAGACGAATATAAAGACAGATTTCCTAATGTTAATTTTAGGTTCTTTGACGTAACAACATCATGTGTCGCTTTTCATACAGACCTTATGAAGCCAGTTGAAGATGAAATTTATGAATTGTTTGAGTCATTAAGGGGAGAAATGCAGCCGCCAAAATATCCCATACTTTCAAATACTCGTAAGGAGCCAATACTTATTCGAACCATTGATGAATTTATCGAAGAACAGGTTAGACTCATTACGCTACCTGTTTTTGCTCGTGACATGAGTAAATTTCTAAAGAAAAATGGAATTGATACAGGGCTTGAATTTGGAGAACGAGGAGTAATTGCCAAAAGTATGGACGGATTTGATATCACGCCTCGCGCTATTGCCATTGGAGGAGCAGCAGCCGTTGCAGCAGGAACTGCAATTGCTATTGGTACTGGCTACCTCGTAAAAAGAAGCAGAAAAGAATAATTCTCTCTTAATATTGTAATCTAGCTTACAAACAATTTGTAATCGAGATTACAAAGTATTATAATTTGTCAAATTATGATACAAAGTACTGCTTTGATAAATAGATTAGAAAAAATCTGGGAAAAACCTGACTTTGCGAGCTTTTTTGAAAAGTATTCTAAAAGGCCGGCTATAAAAATAAAAAAAAACTCAACCATCTTTTATGAAGGGGACATTCCTGATAAAGTCTACTTTGTAAAAAGTGGATTTGTAAAGTTGTATCGGGTTTCAGAAAATGGACGTGATTCTATTATTTATTTGTATGGCCCCGGAAGTATTCTTGGAGTGAGAGCACTTACTTCTCAAGACGAAGTTCTCAAACACAACGCAGACAGTCTTACCGATGTTGAGGTTATAACTCTTTCACGAGATGTCTATCTAGAAGCTTGTGCGCAACATCCGGAATATCTCATTGACCTTTTGCACATATTCATTGACAGACTGAATTACACAGAAAGAAAGCTTGAAGGATTTGTGTTGACAGATACAGTAGCACGGGTCAGTAATTTTTTGGCAGACTGCACTAAGCGCTTTGGTGAGAAAAATAACAGCACCTACACCCTCCCCTTGCCCCTCACCCATCAAAAAATAGCTGAATTTGTTGGCTCATTCAGAGAAACAGTGACAGTAGCCCTTAATAAGCTTGAGGATGAAGGAATTGTCTCAATCGCAAAGGGAATAGTGACAATTCATGATTTAAAGAAGTTGGAAGACAAGACCTCGATACATGACAATTTGTAGGCGCCGCCCAGACGCCGTCCAGAAGGACTCTGTCCGGAGGAGGGCTCTGCCCGGCGGGTTGTAGGTTGTAGGTTTCCCTCCAAGAGGACTAGCTATTTCATAGCGGCGTAGGTTGTAGTAATTCATAACTCGTAATTCACTTCAATAATTTAGAATCAGTTTGTAAGCTACCATACATATTCAAAGTAATACTCCGTACTGAAAATGCTTTTCTCTGGTGGTTAAATGGTGACAGAATGAAACACACCTACACACCAATAATAGATGAATGGCCAGTCTTCTCTTTTCGGGATATTGAAAACATAACTATTGAATGGAAACCCGCCAGACTACTCTTCAAGGTCCTTATTAAAATTATTGACTTACCCGAAACAATTCTACATGCATTCTTTCACATTCACACAAAGTCTCTTGAAAAAAATGAAACACTAACTAATTTTCAAAGAGATGTAATACGACAGTAGAGCAAAAAGGATAGCGATTTTTCTCTTGAGGAAATTTCAATCTTCCGACACAATACCTCCTTCTTCTCTTAACTAGATTTTGCCCAAAAGATACTTTTTTCGCTTTGTCTCTTCAAAATGCTCAATAGCATATCGGAGTGCTGTTCTCCCCATTCTTTTATAACGGCTTTTCAAATACTCTTCTTCTATGGCGGGTGAAATATTTTTTCCCACCTCACGCAACATCCACCCTACTGCTTTTTGAATGAGATCTTGCCTGTCATCAAGTAGAATATCCGCGACAAGAAAAGTGGGCTTTTCCTCTTGGTTTCTAATAAATGCTAATGTGGCAATGATTGCAATTCGTTTTTCCCAAAGCTTTTGAGATTTGGCGAGTGTTAATAGTAACGTAATTTTTTTGTCGAGAAGAAATTCTCCCACTATTGTTGGCGCACTTATATCTACAAGGTCCCAATTATTAACGAATCTGGAATGAAGAAAATAAAACTCAAATATCTTGTCTCTTGTAATGAAGTCCCCTTTCTTAAATTGCGCAACAAGTATGATAAGCGCTACCAGCCTATCTTCATGAACTGGAGAACTAATAAGTATCTTTATATCATCAAAGGTGGCATCCTTATATTTTCTTGCTATTATTCGCTGCTCAGGAACACTTACTCCTATAAATTTATCACCGAATCCATATTGTCCTTCACCTGTCTTAAAAAACCATGCGCTTGCTTTTGCTCTTTGCCTATTTGCAATTTTTCTTAAATCCCTTTGCACGCTATTCATTGATATAAATACTACTGAGATTATTTGTTACTTTCAACGAGGTATTCTCTTGTTCCTTTCATTGCCTCGTTTTTACTTACATACTCATCATGTGACTCTTTTATTCTATTCTTCAAAAAGTAGCCAATAATGCCTGCTATAAGTACTATTACACTACCTATACGAATAGCAACTTGCGGACCCAGTTGCTCTGAAACAAGTCCTATTTGAAAATTCCCAACGGGAAAAAGTCCCACAAACATAAGTAAGTAAATACTCAGCACCCTACCCCTTACGTGTGGCTCAACGAGATGCTGTAATCGTGCGTTGATAATCGCAAAAGACGCGAGAAGCCCGAAGCCACCAAGAAATAATGTTGCATAAGCAATGTATAAGTTTGCTGTATACGAAAACCCTATCATTGAAATCGCAAATAATGTAATTCCTCCATTGATAAAAAATGATGATTTAAATTTATTTGCAAACCCTGAAACAAAGAAAGTCGCAAGAAGCGACCCAAGACCAGCTGCTGCAAATAAATAGCCAAGACCTGATGCTCCTTGATGGAAAATAGTTTGTGCCATAAGCGGAATGAGAGTTGTATAAGACCATCCGAATATAGAAACGACTGCGGTAAGGATGATAAGAGATCTGACGATTGGATGTGACCATGTATATGAAATTCCCTCTCCTATCGCCTTTAATGGATGCGCATGTGTTTTTTTGTGATAAATTGCAAGAGGAATAATTAAAAACTGAACAACAATTGCAGCTATGTAAGAAAACCCATTGAGCAAGAATGCCCCACCTGTTCCGACAAGTGCAATAAGAAGTCCTGCAATCGATGGACCCACAACGCGCGCAGCATTAAATATAGAAGCATTCAGTGCAACTGCTGACGCTACTTTTTCGCCCTCCACCATTTCACTTACAAATGCCTGCCGTGCGGGCATATCAATAGCATTGATAGTACCCAACAAAAACGACAGCACTATAATTTGCCATACAGTAATTACGTCTAGTATCACGAGAGCCCCAAGAATTAAAGCTAAAATCATAGAGCCAACTTGTGTCGCAGCAATGAGATTTTTTTTGTTAACCCTGTCAACTATTACGCCACCAAACAGTGAAAATAAAAGCGAAGGCAGAGTACCTGAAGCAGCAACTACTCCTATTAGTAATGAAGATTTTGTAAGAGACAGAACAAGCCACCCTTGGGCTACAATTTGCAACCATGTTCCAATTTGGGAGATGAGCTGTCCAATAAAATAGTAACGATAATTTCTTGATTCAAACGCAGGAAATAATGTAAGCAATTTATTTTTCACGGAGTATTAATTCTACAACCTACAACCTAAAACCTGCAACCCGCCGGGCAGAGCCCTCCTCCGGACAGAGTCCTTCTGGACGGCGTCTGGGCGGCACCTAACCATGTACTGGATTTTCTCTTTGCTTTTTCCTCACGTAATCACACCCTTTTGGACACACTTTACCAAAATTTTCAATACACTTTTGGCATAGTATAAAATGCCTGTGACATCCAACCGTATCGCAGTTGATGTAATTTTCAGATTTTTCCAAACACTTTTCGCACCTCCCAATAACTTCATGTTTTTTGTCCCCTGTATTAAATCCCATCAACACTCTCCCATCAAAAACATATAGCTTCCCTTTAAAGTTTTCGTTTGGATAGAGTTCCATATAACTCACAATTCCTCCCTGCAATTGATACACATCTGAGAATCCATTTTCAACCAAAAACCCAGATGCCTTTTCACACCTTACCCCACCGGTACAAACAGTAAGTATTGTTTTATTCTTCATGTCATTCAAAAGCGGTAATAGCTTTGGAAGATCTCGAAAATTACTCATTGGAGGTAGAATTGAATTCTCAAAATGTCCTGATTTATGCTCATAGTCATTTCTCATATCAACAATAAAAAATTCCTTCTTATTTTGTATCCACGCGTGCAACTCTTCTGCTTTTAAATACTTACCAGTTACACTCCAAGGCTTTAAATCATTCTCATGAAGATGCAAGCTTACAATTTCCTCTCTTACCCGTACAGAAAGTCTCGGAAAAGCACGCCCTGTACCCTCAGACTTTTTCCAATGTGTATCAAAAAATCTGTCATCTTTTTTCATTTCGGTAATGTATTGCTCCGTATTTTCGCGGGTCCCCTCGACTGTTCCATTGATGCCCTCATCAGCAACAATTATTCTTCCGGTCAGATTGAGTCTTTCGCACAACTTCCTCTGGGAACGCATGAGAGCAACCGGATTTTCAATTTTTACATATTTGTAATATAAAAGAATTTGATACATAGAGAAGATATTATATCACGCAGCGGAACGGCTTTAGTTCTCGATTGCACTCGAACAATATTTCGACAAGCTCAGTACAGGTATTCTTCGAACGTAGTTGAGAAGTACAAATAATTTTTTTCAGAACCAACTAACCACCTTTGAGAAAAGCCACCATACGACTCCAATTATGATAAGCAGCAAACCAAGGTAGAACGACAGCTTATTCATACCATTGAATACGTTTTTCATCTTTACAGTATATCATTTTGTCTGATAAAATCTCTTTCATGGCAGCTCGCTATCAACAACTTTTCTTGCAGATGATGGAGGAACACAGGGATACTATTCTTGATTTTAAGGACATCCACGACAAATTCATGAAAGACAATGATAAGCATAAAAATGAATTTAATGAAAAAGGGAAAAAAGTTCTTGAAATTATTCGTGAATATGAAATGAAATTAACTGCTCACCAAAATAGCGGACAATATTCAAAATTTTCAATTGGTCTCTCAGATAAATTTAAAAATCAAATAAAAACACTTCTCCCCATGATAGACTTTGTCGGCATCAAGTAACCTGAAGCCCGAAACCTGAAACCTGAAACCTGAAACCCGCCGGGCAGAGCCCTCTGGGCGGCGCCTGAAACCTGAAACCCAATTCACCCCAAGTCCTCTCTCTTTGTATGTAAGAAGAAGAACCACTTTTCGAAAAATTCTAAAATTACTTTAAATGGAGTTTCAATTGCAAAATCAATTATAAATATGAGAATATTTATTTGAGAAATTCCCTCTGTTAAATATCTTCCAATTCTTGCAAAAGGCATAAAGAAGAAATCTATCAAGGGAGTCAAAAGTCCTTGTCTATCCTCAACATTGTATTCACGTGCAGTGATACGAATTCTGTAAGCCAAAAAAGTAACAATTGCGAGAAAGAAAGCAAAGATTCCCATACTCACGATATTGAAGTGGAGTTTTGACAAGATAAATATAATCGCTCCAAAACTAACGATAAAGGTTGCTCCCCACAAAAAATTAAAGAATTTATTAAGGAATGATTTCTTTGTTTGGGGATTTTCAAGCAGTGTGATTGCCTTTCCAACTTTTGGTTCTTCGTCAAAAAGTAGTGTCGTAATTCTTTGATAAATCCGCATAGAGTTATCTTTATTGGGGGTTCTAATAAATATTCCTACAGTTATCATAAGCAGTGTCGGGATAATAATATTTAAAGCAATTGATAACCATTGGACCTGCCCATACACAAGGCTTTCATAGGTTCCTTCAATTGAAAACGCAAAAAATACTTTTGACAGAAGAATAAAAATAACACTTCTCACAATTGCCCTTCTTACCTTTCCCACAATTTTGCTATATTTTCTCTCACTCGTTGAAAATACTAATTTTTTCAATTCCTCTTCGTTTTTTAATGCCTCGTTCAAATCCCCAGTAGTATTGACTAAGATATCTTCAAGTATGAGAAATGGTGGTATTTGTTTTTTAATATAGGCAGATACCTTATTGCGTCCCTTATAATTTAATTCTTGTTCTATTTTTGCGTATGCCTCAGAAAAACTGTCTGCAATCTTTGATATGTTACCGCCGTATAATTTTCCGAAGTACTGAACAAATAAATGAAAACGCAAAAAAGCTATATCATCTTTTGCATATGCTTTTCGAATCGCTATAAAAACCTGAACATCGCGGTCTTCCTCACTTTCCTCTGGTGCAAGAACGTTGTCTTTTAAAATATGGTATATATAATTGCCCAAAACTTTCTCCTCATCGTTCGGGTTGAGATGCTGCTCTATTTCACTTGACATTAATTCAAAAATAAGTGAATTGACGTCCTTTTTTTTAAGTTCTTTTGTGAGATTTATTTTCTTTCCCAACTCCTGATAAAAATCAATAATGTCGGCAACGGTTTTTGTTGTTTCGTCTGCAACCGTGTCATCGGGCAAATATCTGGCCCATATCAATTCGCGCACCAACGGCACTGCTACATTCGCACCAGTTGCTCCCATGAGAAGTCTTCTCTTTAACATTCTCTGAATGCTGGCTCGCATGACAACCTCTTCGTCCCTATACTCAATAGCGTTGCGCATCTTTTCGTACCAAAGACTTAATTCAGAAACAATTGGATTTACACTACTATTTTTTTCATGGGCATCTCCCGCTTCTTTTTGGAAAGTTTTGACTAAATATTCGGAGTATCTATTCAACTGTCTATTCATGAAGGCATTATAGCATGAAGCTCACAGTTAATAGCGTACAGGGTACAGGACTTTTTGGAAAACAAAACTGTCCGCTGTTATCTGTCCGCTGTGTCCTCGCTTTGTCCTGTACGCTGTTTTCTGTCCGCTTGATACTGTATAATATTTTTTGTATGAAATCAGATGTTGCCGAATTAAAAATTGAAGATGAAAAAGTTGGAACCGGTCGTGAGGTAAAATCAGGCGACACTGTTGTAATTCACTATACCGGTTGGCTTGATGATGGGGAGAAGTTTGATTCCTCAGTTGACAGAGGTGTTCCATTCGAAACAAAAATTGGTGTTGGTAGAGTAATTGAAGGTTGGGACAAAGGTGTTGTTGGAATGAAAATTGGCGGAAAAAGAAAACTTACGATTCCATCGGAAATGGGTTATGGAGAACACGGAGCCGGAATGGTTATTCCTCCTTTTGCTACACTCCTTTTTGATGTAGAACTCCTCGATATAAAGTAACCGTTAAGTTATTCGTGATTTGTTTTTCGTTTTTCGTTTTTCGTTAAAATTTTCCTGTTATGTTTTGATGTAGTCAAAAAACTACTATATATTCCCGCAGTTTGTCAAACATGGTAGCAAAACTCTTAATTCTCAACGAAAAATATTTTCTTTCAAACAGACTTTTTTATTTGAAAATTATGCAAGTATTTTAGATAAATATAATTTGCCATTAAATCATTATTGAACCAATAATGTTATCTTTCATTAGCACTCCGCAACTTTAAGCACTAATCAAAAATCTCTCCATTATTACCGAATAAGATGCAATTGTAACCGCAATTCAACTATAACCAAAGACATCACCTCAATTTAGTGGTATTATGGTAGCAGTAGATGTCAGTTAACAATATTATTTCCCAGAAAACCAAAGAAGAATTCGAGCAGTTAGCAAAAGAAGTTATCGAAACAAAAAAAGATTTAAGAATTGGAACCACATCACTCACTCCTACAAATTTTACTGAGGAAATGGATACGTTTTTAAAATCCGACTCCTACAATCCAAAATTTACATACAGTGAAAAACAACTTCCAGATATTGAAAGAGCAATTGATAACTTCAAAAAAAGAACCGACAAGCTCTCTCTTCCTGACGACCTAAAGGAACACATCCTCGAGTACCTTGACGACCAAAAAGTACTCTACCTAACGAAAAAAAATATAGGCAAAGAAAAATTCTCTGAGTATGCACACTCCCTATTTGATTGGGGAACTGACCGATTGGACGTGATTCTCACGAGTACTCCGAAAAACTATTTCCATCTCCATTTCAATCACAACATGCAGAACTCTGCAAAAATTAAAGAAAGGTTTGAGACAGAATTGCTAAGTTACAACATAGACAGTTTTAAAGTTGAGATAGACTCCTTTGCGACTCACATGATAAATGCGGGGTATAAAAAGATAAGCATTGGAAGTGAAATAAAAAGACACAAGTGCAATGTAGATAGGCTTTTGGTCCATGAAATAGAAAGCCACGTTCTTCAGACAGAAAATATGAAACGTGCGAAAACTCCCCTCGTTGAGTTATGCAAATACGGAAATATGAATTTATACTCAGAAGGCCTTGCCGTATACAACGAAATTATGACAAAAAAAATTACCCCAAGCGCCTATGAGATGTATTTTAATAGAATAAAAGCGGTGAGATTGCTGCATAAAAGCTTTCGTCAAATTTTTGAGACCCTAGCAAAAGACTTACCTATACCAAGAGCATACATTATGACGTATAGAGTAAAACGCGGCCTAAAGGACACATGTGAAGCTGGCGGATTTCCCAAAGATGCATCGTACCTTTTGGGATTTCATGAAATTGAAACCTTGGTAAATGAAGGGTTTTCCAAGCGGCAACTCTATGTAACAAAATCCCCAGTACTCACCTCCCTGCTTTTAAAGTATGGACTTGTTGATGATAAAAATATCATCACCCCCCGCTTTTTGAAGTGATTTTTTGTATAATTGGCACACATGAATATTAAAGCCATAAAAACTCACAAAATTACAGAAAAAGATACTGATATATTTTCAGTCATAGACAAATATGTCTTAACTCTCGAAGAGAACTCTGTACTTGTCGTTACTTCTAAAATTATCTCGATTTGCGAAGGGAGAATTCAAAAAATTAATCACGAGACTGAAAGGGAAGATAAGGCACAGCTTGTTAAAGAGGAAAGCGAACGATATCTGGATGCATCCGAAAACAAATATGGATTCTATCTCACCATCACTCACAACCTACTCATACCTACTGCGGGGATTGATGAAAGCAACGGCAATGGATACTACATTCTCTGGCCAAAAGACGCTCAAACAACAGCGAATCGGATTCGTGAACACCTTTCACAAAAGTTTAACCTAAAAAATATAGGAGTTCTTATTACTGACAGCAAGACCACTCCGCTTCGCTGGGGAACAACGGGTGCAGCGATTGCACACTCCGGATTTGCAGCCCTTAATAATTATATGGGTGTTTCAGATTTGTTTGGCCGCGAAATGCGCGTAACCCAATCAAATGTCATGGATGGGCTTGCTGCTGCAGCAGTAAGTGTCATGGGTGAGGGTCAAGAGCAAACCCCACTCGCTCTTATTACCGATGTTGACTACGTTGCCTTTCAAGACAGAAATCCTACTGAGGAAGAAATAAAACAACTACACATAGATATTGAAGACGACCTCTACGCCCCTCTCATTAAAAATGCCACCTGGCACAAAGGAGATGCATAGGTTTCAGGTTTCAGGTTTTGGGTTTTAGGTTATAGTTAATACATGAGCTCTTATAAGGACCTTCTTGTTTGGACAAAGGCAATTGAGCTATGCGAAGATATTTACACACTGACACGAAATTTTCCTGTTAAAGAACAGTTTGGCTTGACTTCTCAAATGACCAGATGCGCTGTTTCGATTCCTTCTAATATCGCAGAGGGTCAAAAAAGAGGCTCCCTGAAAGAGTACATTCAGTTTTTAAGAATCTCTTATGGTTCTTGTGCAGAACTTGAAACACAAATTATCATAGCAAATCGAATAGGTTATGTTAATAAAACCGAGTATGAAAATTTGTTAGACCAAATTACGATTATCTCTAAGATGCTTAATGCTCTTATTAAAAAGCTTTCTTTTTCTTCCAAAACCTAAAACCTGCAACCCAAAACCTAAACTTCTCTTGACAAATATATTTCAAATACTGTAGTCTGAATATTGTATGAATAACAACGATAGCCCAGAACAGTCCACAGTTGCAGTAGCACCCGCACCTACACAAGAAAAGACACCTTGGCTACATAAAGTTTTTCCATCTTTGGCTAAAAAACCCGCAGCAGCAGTACCTGCAACATCAGTAACTCCTGACACCACTCCTATTGTTGCACCAGTCAGCACTCCAGCAGCTCCTGAAACATCAGGACTTGGTGGATTGTCAGCTGTTGGTTCTGAAACAGCAGCAGCCGCAGCACCTGCACCAGCTACTTCTTGGGGGGTACCTGTTGAGGCACCAAAACCTGCAACTGAAGCCGCTCCCGCATCCTCTTGGGGAACACCAGCACCAGAAGCAGCAAAGAGCGCAAGTCCAGAGCCTGTTGTTCCAGCAGCAAGTCTTTGGGGAGGAGCACCCGCTTCTCCTGAAGCAAGCGCTCCAGCTACCACAACCGGTGCATCTCCTGAAGCAAGCGCTCCGTCGAGCGGAATTACTTCTGCTCTCGAAGAACCAGCAACAGCAAATGCATCAGGACCAGCAAATACGACAACAGATGACGCAACAATTTCTCCTGCCGCAACTACTCCAGCTGCAAAACCCGCTGCTGTCGAAACCCCCGCCGAGCAGAGCCCTCTGGGCGAGCCTGCCGCACCAGTCGCTCCAGCTTGGCCAGCTCCTGCGGAAATAACACCTGAAGTAACTCCAGCAGCAGAAACACCTGCCACTCCGGTTGAAGCTCCTACAGCGCCTGTCTCGGCAACAGACGGACGATCTCTTGCAACAACTATGGATAACATAGCTCCCGCCGGGCAAAGCCCTCTGGGCGACGCCAGCGCTCCCGACGCCGCTCCTAAAACTGATTCCGCTCCAGTTACAGAAGTACCTGCTGCCATAGTAAATCCAACAATGCCTGAGATGCCAAGCATCTTACAGCCTGAGCCTATCGCAACACCAGTTACTGAAGAAGCAGCTCCCGCAGCAACAGAAACACCAAAAGCTCCCGCAGCAGGTCTTGCAAATCCAATGGGAGGCGTAAGCCCCTCATGGACAAATCCAGTCGCTACCCCTTCCGCCACAGAAGCTCACGCCACAGAAACTCCCGCAGAAGATACGCCCGCCGAGCAGAGCCCTCTGGGCGGCGCCCAAACATCCTAATTATTCGTGGTTTGTTCTTCGTTCGTAGTTATTCGAAGCCCTTCTTATTTTTACTACAACCTACAACCTAAAACCTAAAACCTAATATTCCCGTCTTCCCTCAAGAGCCCTGCCAATTGTTGTCTCATCAGCGTATTCTATGTCAGCTCCCATTGGCAACCCGCGACCTATCCTACTGACCTTTATACTTGATTCTTGCTCCTTTATTTTTTTAACAAGGTACATTGAGGTTGCATCCCCCTCCATGGTCGGATTGGTGGCAACTATTATTTCCTTAATACTTGATTCATTATTCTTAATTCTTGCAATTAATTGTGGAATAAATATATCATCAGGTCCTATTGAATTAAGGGGATCAATGACTCCATGCAATACGTGATACAGCCCATCATACTTACCACTTTTTTCAACCGCAATTACATCAAGAGGATCCTCAACCACACAGATTGTTGTGCTGTCGCGCTGTGGGTCAGCACATACCTCACAAGACTGCCCATTCCCAATATTGCTACAAATACTACACATCATAGTATTTTTCTTAAGATTAGAAAGACTCTCTGCAAAATCGTCCAAATCACTTTGGGGAACACGTAATAAATAAAACCCAAGTCGTTGTGCCGACTTTGGACCAATGCCGGGGAGTCTTTCAAAACCTTCAATTACATTTTCAATCGCTTTTGGAATTTTCATGGAAATAAATGGCTCGAATGGCTAAATGGTTAATGGTTAAAATATTTTTAGCTATGCAACAATCTAACCATGCACCTATTTATCATACCGTCATCAGCTCTTTTTCTTTCATGACAGCAGCATCATCAATTTTTGCTACATTTTCATCAGTAAGCTTCTGAATTTCTTTTTCAAGACGCTCTACTTCATCCTCAGAAATATGCCCATCGTCTTTTAGTTTCTTAACAAAGTCTTTTCCTTCTTGCCGTGCTTGACGTATCATTATCTTTCCATTCTCTGCCTTTTTGTGAATTAATTTCACAAACTCCTCACGCCTTTCCTGCGTTAACGGGGGAATGGTTACTCGAATATTGGTACCGGCTACTGCAAGACCTAATCCCATTTGAGAATCTGAAATCCCTTTTTCAATTTCTCCCAAAACACTTTGATCAAAAGGAGTTATGATAAGCGTTTGAGTGTCTTGCACGTGAATGGTAGCTAGCTCCATAACCTTAAGTCTTGCAGACCCTTGGTATGCATTAATGACCACGTTCTCAACAAGTTGGGGGGCAGCCTTGCCGGTTTTAACTGTTCCGAAATCGTCTTTTAAAACCTCGAAGGCCTTTTGCATGTGATTTCTTGTTTGTGAAATTATTTGATTACCGTCCATAGAAGTACGGTTAAGAATAGCAAACCTACTGCAAAATATCAATTATGAATAAACAAATATACAAATAAAGAATAATCCAATCAAGAAGTTTATTTATCTAAGATTTTTTTTATTATCGTACTTACAATGGCGATAATTTCATTACCTTCTTGAATCAAAGGATTTATATCATCTTCAAAACCAGTATTCGTGCTAGAAATTAACTTCAACCAGAAAAGCGTTTCTTTTCCTTCTTTTCTAACAATTGTAAAACAATGAACGAAATCTTTTTTAGTGGAAGAACCATCTGCCTCTTCTCCATTTGCACCCATCGAAGTAACGGAACGAGTAAGTTGATTAATAATTATTAAATTAGTTGGAGTTTTGGGAATTCGATTTAAAACCTTTATTACATTTACAACCAAACCGAATATTCTTTTATATATATCAATCCTCTCCCTATTTACCATTCTCTATTTATATGTTGGTTTATTTTTATATTGGTTTATTTGTATATTGGATTATTTGTATATTGGCTTATTCTTAAGGTAGTATACTCTTCCCTTGCACAACGCGGGAGATATCAAGAAGAGTGATAACAACCATAAGAGAAAGGAGCATCACAAGCCCTACTGCGTGAGCAAGTGACTCATACCTTTGACTGACCTTACGTCTTGTTACCAGCTCAATCACCATAAAGAAAAATCTTCCTCCATCAAGTGCTGGAATTGGCAAGATATTTAACACTGCAAGATTCAATGATAAGAGGGCTGTGAACCAAAGCACGGCAGCAAACCCAACTGATACTGCTTGACCAGTAAGTTGTGCAACACCGATGGGTCCTGCTACTCCTTCGGGCTTTATTCCTCTAAAGACCAAATCGCCAACCATCGTTCCCAAGCCTTGCAAAATAAGCCATGTAAATTTGAGTGCTTCTACCGTTCCATAAAAAGGAGCCTCATACCATGTATATTTTTTAATTTCTATATTGGAAATTCCAACTCCAATTGGTCCCTCTCCTTTTGGATAGTTAATACGTGGCACCACCGTTACGCTCGATACCTTCCCCGCTCTATCAACCTGAAGCACAACTTCTTTTCCTTTGTTGCTCTGGGCGACTCTTATAAATACTTCAGTCTCAGTAAGTTTTATTCCGTTGATAGAAAGTATTCTGTCGTCTTTTTGAAGACCTGCAAGCGCTGCTGGAGAATTTTTCAAAACATCAGTGACGACAACATTCTCAGTTGGAACAGAAACACCTTGGCTCGCAAAAAGATAAGAAATAATGACAACTGCCAGAATAAAATTCATAACAACACCAGCCGTTACTACCAGCATCCGCTGCCACAATGGCCTAGCAAAAAATGCGCGCTCCAAATCTGCTTGTACAGCTGCTGTTGTTTTTTTAATGCTCCCCCCACCCGCATTATCCTCACCATACAACTTCACAAAGCCTCCAATGGGAAGTAAATTTACTGAGTACACTGTTTCGCCGATTTTTTTACCAAATACTCGTGGAGGAAATCCTATTCCAAACTCCTCTACTTTTATTCCCAATTTCTTTGCAGTAATAAAATGACCGAACTCATGAACGAGTACGAGTACCGAGAGAATGAGAACGAATACTAGAATGGTTACAAACATTCAATAATTATACAGGAAAAAGTTGTTATATAAATGTCTAATTACTAATTACCCTAATTACTAATCAAATCCAAATTAGGAATTTAAAAAAATTAATTAGAAATTAGAAATTAGTACTTAGAAATTGCGAGGTTTTAAACTTCTTCTCTTGAAAAACTGCCAAGCTGTATGTTCTCACCGAGTTTTGCGATGGTTTCAGTAACTAAATCATTGATTGTTCTTGAGCCATCTCGAATATACTCTTGCTTGAGAAGTGCAGCTGTATCCTTTGGATTCATTGCAGCCACCTGCATGGCAATTTCGTGTGCTAGGAATTTGAATTCATCAGTTCTTGCCACAAAGTCTGTCTCGCAAAGAAGACTAACAAGTACTCCTACTTTTCCATTTTGATGAACATAACTTTCAACAAGTCCTTGTCCTGTTGCTCTATCTCCCTTTTTTGCAGCTTTTTCAAATCCTTTTTTTCTTAGAATTTCCTGAGCTTTTTTCATATCACCCTCTGCTTCTTCAAGCGCGTTTTTACAATCGGCAAAACCCGCTTGGGTTAATTCTCTAAGTTCCTTGATTTGCGTTGCACTAATATTCATTTTTTAATTTTTATTCAATTTTTAATGAATTGATTAATTTGGATTTGATTTAAAATTCTAAATTTAAAATTTCAAATTATGCAGCTGTCTTAGCTGCCTCTTTCTCAGCTTTAGCTGCTGCAGCTGCTGCTTCCTGAGCTTGTTTTGCAGCCTCTTTTGCTGCTAACTCCGCTGCTGCGTTATCTGATTTGGTTTTGTCTTTGCTTCCTTCTATCCATGCGTCGATAAGGTAAGAAGTAATTAATTTTATAGAACCAACTGCATCATCATTCGCAGGGATTGGGTGATCTATTGCCGTAGGGTCTGAATTTGTATCGGTGATACCAACGGTTGTAACTCCAGTTCTTGATGCTTCTCTTACTGCTGTGTCTTCTGCGTGAGTATCAATGATAAATACAGCTGCTGGAATTCCCTTCATGTCAGCAATTCCCTGATAAAATTCGTTCAATTTTTGGAGTTCTTTTTCAAAAAGCACTACTTCTCTTTTTGTATATCCACCGCGGTCTGGGGAATTAATGATTTTTTCAAGATCATGAAGTCTTTTAAAGTTTTTGGATACTTCTCCAAAATTAGTTAATATTCCACCAATCCATCGGGATTTTACATAGTGAATATTATCGGGATTTACTTCTCGTGCTCTTGTTACTTCTTCCTCAACTATAACTTTTGCTTGTCTTTTTGTACCGACAACAATAATAGTTCCTCCAGCTGCTGCTAATTTTTTCAAAAATTCAGCTGCTTCAAGGAGCTTTTTGTGGGTGTCTTCAAGATTTATGATATGAACACCCTGTCGGGCTTCAAAAATATATCTGTTTGATTTTGGATTGCGTCTATTAACTTGATGTCCAAAATGACAGCCAGCTTCCAATAATTCTTCTAATGTGATTTGTCTCATATTTTTATTCCTTTTTTCCTCTGCTCCTGAGGTGTATTACAACCAGGAAGTAATCAAGAGCATGTGTAATGTTTGAGAGTATATCAAATATGAGGTAAAGAATCAAGAACTAGGCATTAAATGTTCAGAAATTGATTTCCATCAATTTCTGTGCTTACAATGTAAGCATGGGTCGTAAAGTTGTGGCTGCTCCTACAGTTTCGTTAGTATCTGCAAAATTCATGGTACTAGCATTTATTCTTCTTGCAGTTGGCGCTGCTGTTCTTCTCACTCGCGGTGTTCTTCCAAAATCTACCCTTTCAGATCCGGGGGAGACTGGGGACATTGAAGTTATTGTCGAAGAGCCTTCCGCTGAAGGCGATAGAGGACTACAACTGCGTACCATTAAATTTAAAGAGTGCTCGCAGACCTCTGCTACCGTTATGATGCTTGATCGCTCAGGCTCCATGGGAAATCCAATTACTAAAATGGCTAGCTTAAAGGAAGCTGCTTTAGGCTATACATCCAATCTATCAGATGAGTCAATAATAGGTATTCATTCGTTTGATACAATTGCACGCGTTGAGGAGGTAAAAGTGAGCCGATACGGAGACGTAAAAGCAGAAGTAGCCGCCAAGATTTCCGCCTTAACCCCACGGGATGCAACCCCAACCAGAGACGCACTTTTCTTTTCAAAAACAATCCTTGAGAAAGCAGTCACGGATTATCCTGACAAACAATTTTCCTACATCTTCGTGTCAGACGGAAGACCGGTTGACGGAAGCAACAAAGATCCCAACTCACAATATCCCAATGCAGCAGTACCGAATCCAGCTGATGAAATAAAAGCTCTTGGAGTAACGGTCTATACCATTGCCATTGGTGCGGATGCTTTTCCTGATGTAATGAGAACCATTGCAACAGGCCCTGAAACCATGTTCTCAACTCCAACTGGAGCAGAGTTGAAGGATATCTATAAGAAAATTGCAACAAGACAATGTAACGAATTAAAATAATATGATTTGCTATTTTCTTGCGGCTGTAACCTAAAGAAAATTGCAACAAGACAATGTAACGAATTAAAATAATATGATTTGCTATTTTCTTGCGGCTGTAACCTAAAGAAAATTGCAACAAGACAATGTAACGAATTAAAATAATATGATTTGTTCAAAAAGCTAAGCTTTGCTCTGAAAGCTTAGCTTTAAAAAACAATACTACTCCCCCACCTCCGATGTGGGGTTGTTCTGAAAGCTTAGCTTTAAATTCACCGATATACATAAAGATATACTCGTACTTCTTGAAAATATCCATAGAGATAGTATTCTTAATATTCCATGAAACAAAAAATTGACAAACCAATAACAGAAGCCGTGCTCGACAAAGTTCTTGATAAAGGGTTTAAAGAATTTAAACAAGAGCTTGAAAAAGATTTTCAACAGGTGGTTCAAGACATATCAGATTTTCAAGAATCAAAGTGGGAGGAACAAGATGAAAAGTGGATGAAAAACGATGAAAAGTTCGAGAAGTTTTCAGTAACCCAAGATAAAATTCTAAAAATCCTAGAAGACTGGCAGGTTGAAAATGAAGTTGGTACAGACCAATCAAGACGCCTGAAACTAGATGTAGATAACCACGAACGTTTGAAAGTCTTAGAACGCAAAAACTAACTAATTCTTCGAGCGGCTAATACTTATTCTGAGCCCTGTCATTGCGAGCCTTGCGAAACAATCTATCTTATTCTTCGAGCCTGTCGAGAAGTTCACCGGTTCTCGATTTCCTCGAACAATAAATCAACAAACTCAGTACAAATATTCTTCGAGCTTGTCGAGAAGTTTGAATCCACTTAGGTATCTAGCCATTTTTTGTTTATTGCTTATTGTTTCCTGATTACTATCCTATTTGACTTCTTTTCCCCTCTCACCCTACAATTAATTAATGAAAAAACAAAAAATAACTCCGAAATTCTTTCCTAACCTAAAACCTAAAACCCGCAACCCGCAACCTAATCAAGGCGAGCTGGGCTTCTCCATGGTAACGTGGGTGATTATCGTTGTATTTATATTTAGCGTACTTATTGTCACAGGTTCTTTCAGTCTTGAAGGGACAAAAGCTACCTACCGGACACTTACCCCAACGCCCGTTGGTGGTGTAGCACCAACTACTGGCGTTGCTCCTGCCGCAAAATGGGAACTAACCTATACGCTTGGAGCTTGCGAGCCGGAGGATACAACGCGGGTAAAAAAAGGAACAATTACAGCAACCGGATCAGTAGCCGGTTATATACAGATTCAGGTTGAATCATCAACTCCGGGTACGTTCACCAATGTTGGTACATCAAAGCCTTTTGTCGCCACGTCAAGCACATACGATCTTACCCTTCGCAACTATTCTGGATTTAATACAAAAAAATGGCAACTCCTTCTTTACTCTGGCGGAACTAAGGACGCAAGTGGTATATTTACAGGAGGGAAGCTTGAAACGACAAAAGGCGGCGACGCAACCGGATGTTAAATTTATAAATATGAAATTATTACTGGGAATCCTCATCTCTACCATATTATTTTTTACTTCAGCACTCGTTTCAAATTCCTATGCAATTACTCAGTATTGTGATTCTGGTGCATTGAATTATGAATGCAATAAAGAAAGAGATGCAATTCTGAATAATGGTAGTATAGTCACCTCTTGTAACAAAGCTGGAGAAATCTGTGCCTATTCATCATCGAGCTGCGTAACATGCCTTACAAATACAGGCTCTGGAAGGCTGAAGGGTACTATCACAGTTAATACAGGAGGAATTAGGTACGATGGCGTGCAAGTAAATATCTACACAAAAACGAGTAACGCCCCTATATATTCGGAGCTATTACCACCAAATAATACGAACATCAATACATATGACCGTGTTTTGAGTAATGGTGAATATAAGCTAGTGGTTTGGCCAATAAGACAGGGACAGTATCTGGACTACGATTACGTTTCAACTACATGCAAGAAAAATACTACTTGCTATATCGAAATATCATCAAATACCGTAGTAGGAGACTTTAATTTCACCTTATCTGGATATAATACATGTCATGATCTTCACGGTGTAAAATATTTAAGCAGTTTGACTTGTCCCACCGACACACATTATGTTGATGCTGCCGATACATTCAAAACCAAAACTCCAATCTGCTGTGTTAAGGATACCGTAAGCGATCCAAAGGGCAGTCCCACACCCGCTACAAGCACAATAACACCAAAACCAAGCAGTGCTACAGCCACACCTACCCCCACTCCCCTTCCACCCACCAAACCGGGGTGGTGTGCGGATGACTTGAGGGGAAATGCAAAACCTGTCCTTTCGAGCACCTGTAGTATAAATTCAGCATTCTACAATGGTACATATGATGACTACTGCAATGCTACATTTGGTAGTCCAACTGACAACTATTATGAGTGTGCAGGTACAGGAACACCCCTCTCCCCTGGATACTGTGCAAATGCATCAAGAACCAGCAACCCCGTTACTATTAATAGTGCAACGTGTGGAATTAACAACACAAGCAGTGACAGTACGTATGATAAGTGGTGCGTTGATAACTATGGAGTAAATGATAGTCAATCCAACTATTTCTATAAATGCACTACCCCAACTGCAACTCCCACCACAACCCCCTCACCATCTACAACCATCTCTCCAACTCCTGTGACTCCTGGATTTGGGTGCGCAACTCCAAATCCAAGTGCCATAAAAACAGGATACGAGTGTCCATCAACAACATATGGAGGCTGTGCGGGTGCTTTGACTACTTGCAAGAGTAACGCCAATTCAACTACCGGCTGTATGTGTACGGGCTCCGGTCCAACCGCCACACCTGTACCCGCAACACCTACTCCAACAGTGGCAGATACCTGCGCAAATCACAATGGAGTCTGTGGCGACACAAGTTACCCAGATACTCATCCAAACGCTAAAAGCTGGGGACCACTCGCTCCTTGCCAATCATCATATTGCTGGGTAGGTCCAAAAAATTGCGCGGAGCAAGGCGGGGTCTGTGGAGATTCATCATATCCTAACACACATCCTGGGAAAGTAAGCTGGGGACAACTTCACCCTTGTACAGGGTCTGATTATTGCTGGGCCAACCCTTAACGATATATGGAAGAAAATCAACAAATCATAAGTCAATCAACAGACCTAACTGCTTTTGAAAAACTAAAGAGGAGTAAAATATTTTACGCTACAATAGGTGCTATTCTTCTCCTCGTTATCCTGACTGCTATTATTTTTAGCGTTGGTCCTAAACCTAAAAATGTTAAGGAGACACAGGAGCAAGCTTCCTCAACACAAACTGGAAGTGGCAAAATTTCTTTTCTTGCAGATGCATTTTCACTCAATGCCCCATCAGGTCAAAAAACAGTTGATGTTATTATTGAAAGCAACACCCCGCTTGCAGGAACATTCATCAATTTTGAGTATGACCCACAATTTGTTGAAGTAAATAATTTCAATCTTAACAATTCCAACTTCTCATTCTTTGGGAACTATGTAAAAATCGCACAGATGAATGTGGACAACACAAAGGGGATAACTACTATATCGCTGGTTCTTCCTGATGACATTGGTGAAAAAACAGGAAAAGCAAGTATTGGCGCACTAACCTTTTCAATAAAAAATCTCACTCCCAAAAATTATCCAACAATATCCATTTCAGAAAAATCATATTTTGTGACAAGAAATGGAAAATCAGTTAAGCTCACCTCGCAACCACTCACCATATATTATTAATGTCATTGCATTAAAATTGACAGAAGCTCATCTACTATTTATAGTATGATTACTACCATGAAATTAGTTCGCTCCTTGTCCCTTATTCTCATTCTCTCTTTCACTGTCATTGCTCTGCTCATTTCACAAAATTTTCAAGCTTTCGCACAAGGTGCCTATACTATTACCGTTAAGGCAAAAACCACCTCAAGTGGTGTTGCAAAAACATACCCCTCTGTAATAGTAACCATTATGGACGCGGCAACGAATACACCTCTTTCTTCCAATTTTGCTAACGGGGCTTCTGTCGAACTAAATACAAAGCCTACCTCGTTCTGGATAAAAATTATGGTGAGTGAAAACGGATCCATAGTCCATACACACCAGTCAGATATTATAGAACCGGGAGCATCAGACACAAGCTATACATACAATCAAACAATTGAAATTCTGAATCCAGTTGTTGGGCCAGTAACAACAACGACCCCATCACCGGGAGCATCAGGTGCATCCCCGACACCTGCTACAGGTGAGATTGGGTACTGCGGTGATGATGGTCCTGATACCTCCAAAATGCTTCCTGTCCCAGCTGGCACGACTCCTCCATGCTCAAAAGCCTCTGCTGAGTGGGTAAAAAGTACTGCCTCAGATTTTAAGAATTCATACTGTGTAGGCGCATCAGGGGGTCTTCAGCCATATTTTTATAAATGTCCAACAGCTGTTGTAAGTGGCTCACCCACCCCCACCAAAACTCCAACTCCCACTCCATACACTCCAATCGGAGAAGGTAAGGCTTGTGTACCTTCTCAAGGACCGTGGCAGTGTGTTAGCGGAAATTACTGTGCACAGTCTTGTAGCTCACTTTCAGCGTCATGTGCTACTGGAGTGTGCTGCCGAAATGGATTTGTTTGGAGCATAAGCGCAAATACATGCATTGCACCGGTTACAACAGGAACTCCCGCACCGATAACTTCCCCAACACCAATTGCAACAAGTGGCACATGCAATGACTCTATACAAACTTCCAGTGGTACTGTGAGTCAAATTTGCTCTTCTGGAACAACTTGCTCAGGGGGAGCTGTCAAAAATCCCGATGCGCTAGCTTCAGAATCTTGCTCTCTTTTTTATAGCGGAGGGAAAGACAAAACCGGCTACACGTGTTGCCAATTGCCAATTGCCAATCAAAGTGGAGCTGGTTCTTCTTGCCAAGTTTCAGGAAGACTTTGCGATACCTCAAAAAATACAGTAACTGGTACAAATAACCAATGCTCAGGGTGTGGTGGATACTGTATAAAACCTTCTGGCGCAACCGAAGCATTCTGCCAGTCAATATAACATATGGAAAACAATCTGCCCCAACAACCAGAACAAGAAGCTCCACAAGTTCCTGAAAAAAAGGGACTTAATAAAAAACTCCTTATAGCTATTAGTCTTGTTGTCGCTGCAATTCTTATAGCCTTTCTTCTTTTAACGTTTGGATTTAAAGGCAAGACCTCCATAAAAACCAAAATTGCCCCTTTGGTTGATAATATTGATAATCCGCAACACGTAAAAGTTTCGCTTGGATTCTCAGTACTGAATTTGGTTACAAAGGAAAATCAACCTGTGACCGTTGACCTCAATATCCAAACACTTGAAAACGAAGGCATTTCTGGAGGTACTATTATTCTTAAATACGACTTGAATCAGGTTAAAAACATTAGAGTGTCACCCGTTACAGGAGACACGGGACTTCTCCCTATTGAGACAGAATTTTTAAGCATTATGTACAATCCATCTAATGTAACGATAACTTTTAAATTGCCAGATGGCGCAAAACCAATAAAGGGTAAAGGAAGAATAGCACAACTTACCTTCACCCCTGTTTCATTCAACACTTCGGTGACTACACAGCTTTTGTACGACCTTCAAAATTCAAATGTATATACTCTTAAGGATGGAATACAAACAAAATTAAAACTCTCCCAAGCAACCCTTGACGTAAAACTTTCACCCTAACAAACATTTGACTTTTTTAACCCTCCCTACCTACAATTAATTAGTGAAAAAATTAAAACAGAATTCAAAACTTCACCATAATACTTACTTCTTAATACTTAATTCTTTTCATTCCGCTCTGCGGAATGAAAAAGGCTTCTCCATGATTGAAGTTATTTTTGTTGTAGTACTTATGCTTAGTGTTCTTGTGTGGTCTGGCATATTCTCTCCTCCAAAGTCAGATATTGTTGATAGCAAAATTCATTACGCGGCTCCCAACAATACGACAAATACATCAAATGAAAAAAATCTTCAAATTACTGATTTAAAACTTGAGGAATCAGGAGAAGTTGCCCCTACCCCCACTCCGACAAGAAGTCCTATTTGACAAATGATTTGCCTTCCATTATTCTCTTCATATATCATTTCTTAAGAGCATAAACTACAAACTACTTTTCGTATATCACGAAAAGGAAGGTGCTTGAACGAAGTGAAAGGTTCTTATAACCTACAACCCAAAACCTAAACAGATGGTAAGCCAAAAAGACCCAACAGTCTACTCGCTCCTCAAGAAAGAGGACAAACGCCAGCGGGATACTCTGACCCTAATTCCCTCAGAAAATTATGCTTCACTTGAAGTGCGTTCTGTCTTGGCTTCTGTATTTACGAATAAATATTCAGAAGGTTATGCCAAAAAAAGATATTACCAAGGAAATAAAAATGCAGATGATATAGAACTTCTTGCAATAGAACGAGCAAAAAAGCTCTTTGGTGTACCTCATGCGAATGTTCAACCCTATTCAGGAAGTCCAGCAAATACAGCCGTCTACTTTGCGCTTCTTACTCCACTCAAGAGCAAAATCATGGGTCTTGCTCTCTCATCAGGTGGCCACCTAACTCACGGCTCGCCCGTAAGCATTGCCGGAAAATACTTTAAAACTATCCCCTATACAGTTAATAACAATGGCTTTCTTGACTATGAAGCCATTGAGCAATTAGCCATTCTCCATAAACCAGATATTATTGTTTGCGGATTTACCGCATACCCACGTGTTATTGATTTTGAAAGATTTGGAAAAATAGCTGACAAAGTTGGTGCGTATCTTTTGGCAGACGTTTCACACATTGCAGGACTTATCGCTGGTGGTGCTCATCCATCCCCTGTCAACCACGCGCACATTGTTATGACTACCACTCACAAGTCACTCCGTGGCCCAAGAGGAGCTATGCTCATGGTAACTGAAAAGGGACTTAAGAAAGACCCAGAACTTGCAGTAAAAATTGATAAAGCAGTATTCCCCGGGCTACAAGGTGGACCACACGATAACCAAACAGCATCCATTGCTGTTGCCCTAAATGAAGCAGATTCAGCAGAATTTAAAAAATACGCACACCAAATTGTCAAAAATACAAAATCTCTTGCTGATTCACTATTAAGCAATGGTTTTGTCCTCACAACCGGCGGCAGCGACAATCACCTGCTTGTTGTTGACTTAACGAATAAGGGAATAAATGGAGCACTAGCTGCATACGCTCTTGAAAAAGCGGGAATTATTACCAACAAAAATACTGTGCCATTTGACACAATGCCTCCCTTTTACCCTTCAGGAATTCGAATTGGTACACCAGCTGCTACAACAAGAGGATTTAAGGAAAAGGATATTAAAAAATTAGGAGAATGGATTCATAGAACAATTGAAGAAGTCAAAAATAGTCCTCTTCCAAAAATTAAGGAAGAACGAGGTCCATATTTTAAAGAATTTAAAAAAAGAGTTGAAAATAACAAAACTATAGATATAATTGGCCAAGAAGTAAAAAAATACTTAAAAGATTTTCCATTACCATGACAAAAAAGGAACAATCTAAAAACCTAATCAGTCTATTCCTTCACGTAAATAGCTCAAAGAGGATAAAAAGAACCGGATGGGTGAGAAACAACATTCCCCAACCGGAAAGCGTTGCTGAACACACATTTAGCCTAAGCTTTATCACTATGCAGCTTGCTCCTCTATTGTCTGACAGACTCAACTACCCACTCAATACCACAAAGCTTATTAAAATGGCAATCCTTCACGACATTGGAGAAATTGAAACAGGGGATATTGTTGTATATGAAGCCGGAAATGTTGATGTGAAAAAAATGAAAGAAAAAGAAGAAATGGAAAGAAAAGGAATTAAAAAGATTTTTAGTCAGACTGACAAATCACATCTTGCAGTAACTACCTTTGATGAAATGCTTGAAAGAAAAACACTTGAAGCAAAAATATTTTGGCAGTTGGATAAATTAGATATGGCTCTTCAGGCGCTTGTCTATGAACTGGAACACAAAAGAAGACTTCCTGAATTTTTCGAAACAGCACGCGCTCACATTCACGATGAATTTTTGAAAGAACTTCTTGAGGAAATCGAAGGAGAACGCCCCACCGTTTAGACTCTTAACAAACCCAAACAACCTACAACCCGCCGGGCAGAGCCCTCTGGGCGGCGCCTACCTTCTAGCTACTACATTTAGCATATCGCTCTCTTTCTCTAAATACTCTTCTGCAAACATCTTACGGTAAAGATCCCCTCCATAAAATTTAATGTCACTAAATCCAATGTCACCCAGCATTTTCTTTATCCCTGCTTTTGTAAATGTAAGAACTGGTGTACTTCTCATTCCTGAAAATATCCATTTATGACCATCCGTATCAAAAATTGCCTGAGTGTATGTGGCAATATTGCCCTCTCCTTTTGAATAGAACCCAACAAAAGCATGGTTTCTTTGAAAACCAATAGGCGCACTTCCAACAGCAAAGCGCTCCAACCCTTTGTCTTTTTCGATGAATTTATTAACATTTACAATTTGAAAAACAAGCGTTGCATTCTTTGGACTCAAATGCTTATTAATATCCTTTAAGATATTTTTATTGGTGCGCATTACATGTGACAAAGCGTTACCCATAAAAATAACTCCATCAAAATCATTTCCAAGCTCACTCAGAATGTTCTTATATTCACCACTCGAAAAATTAATTTTCTGTTTTATCTTTTCGGGAAGCGCACTCTTTTTCTTTTCTGCAATTTTTGCGATAAAAGAACTCGTATCAATTCCTGTTACTTCAAAACCGTTTTTGGCAAGAGCAATTGCATGCTCACCAGTGCTAAAACCGACATCTAAAATGTGATTTGTCTTATTTTTTGTAAATAGCTGTGTAAGTTCCGGTATTTCCGCTTTTAGTCTCTTATCCCAATCCATCAATATGTCGTAATGTCTTGCAAGCCAATCATAAAATCGCTCTTCCCTTCCGATTGGCATTTTCTGTCCAACTGCAGCTCTAAAAATGTCTCCTTTAGAAACAACGCCGATGAGTTTTTTGTCAGCGTCAACAACAGGGAGTCTTCCAACTTTATGAGATAACATCAAAGCCTCAGCTTTCATGATGGGAATATCAGATGTGACTGTAGTTATGTTCCTACTCATTACTTTTTTTGCCGGTAGTCGTAAGATTTCCTCTGCTCTATTTTCAATTTCCGAAAAATCCTGTGAACGAATTGGATCTTCAATTATGTCTTCCATCGTTGGAAAAAAAGCTGCAAGAATGTCTTTCTCAGTTATAAATCCAACAATTTTTTTCCCATCAACAACAGGAACGCCATTAATATTTCGGCCAAAAATTAAGTGGGAGATTTCTCTGACTGTCGCATCGGTGGATACTGATTCCACCTCTGTTTGCATTATATCTGCTACTTTCATACTGGAGGGGCAAGCTATGAGAATTGTATATGAATAGCTAGCTCTTTGCAAGACAAAATTCTGACAGTTAGCTTCATCTGACTTGACTTAAGACCACCCAAAGAATAAAATAGCCGTAATTGACCCATTGCTCATAATGGGTTTTTTTTAGTATGCCAATACCAGCCGAAGACGACAGCCGACTATACCTTCAAGAGCGCCAGCCTGTTTTAAAAGAACAGGTAGCCGAAAACTTTATTGAACGTTGGGCAAATGCCGAAGCACTTATCAAACAGTATCCGGCAGGGACATTTGGAATTAGCGGAATGCGTACTTTCTATGAATACCCTGCTGGAAGAAGATTAATTATCTCTGGAGAGCAAGTTATGGATACCTGTGAATCACCATGGGCTGCAAAAACCATAGATAATGCATTTGCATCCGAGGGCATCCGTAATTTACCGAGAGAGTACAAAATAAAAGTACTGGAAAGAGGTGCCGGTCTTAATATTGCAGGAAGCAGAGTTATTCAAAAAATGGTTGGAAGAGGGTCTGGCGAATATCATGTCATTGAGCTAAATAAAAAAGTTGCAGATGAAGCGAGAAGATGGAAGGATAATCAAATGGAACAATTGGAAAACTGGAAAACAGAACAAGGATTAGATTTGAATATCGACATACAAATTCATGAAGGAGATTCATTTGAAATCACAAGAAGACTTGTAACGGAAAGAAAAAAATTCAATATAATTATCTCTGATACATTCCCCCTTACACCTGAAGAGAAAGGACTCAATGATATTGCAGATTTAGAAACGCTGAAAAAGGGGCTATATGGAGGAGCTGAAGGGGTCTTTGCCTTCTTTGCTTACTATCCAGGGTGGGAAAACGGAAATGGCAATATGCGAGACAGTGAAATTAGAGTTGAGCAGCAAAGACTTCTTGACAGACATTTCAGACAAGTGCATTTTGACAGTGTTGAGGTAAAACCAGCTCCGGGTTATGACTATTTATTCACGCACGGCAAACCGGTACGAAAACTTCCCGTAGTAACGGCAACATACAAGCGATAGCTTGACTCTTTTCTCAAACTTTCTTACTATAATAGTACGCTGTTTTTATAGGTGCTATGTCTTTATTGAAAAAAATATTTTTTGTATTCGCACTACTCTTTTCGATTTTCCTAACCAAAACCAGTTATGTTTCAGCTCAGGCACAGACCTGTACAACAACTGGGGCTTGCGGAGGTGACACAAGATGTTGCGTGCAGCAACCAGTAAGCTCGAGCACCATGGGTCAGCAGACGGGTTATTGTCTTGGTCCAGGTCCCATTGGCACAACACAACCCTACTGCACAGGGACTCATCCATACAGAGCCGAGTGTGCATATCAAGGGCAAAGCCCTGATTCTGCTCAGCAAATTGTATGCTGCTCTGGTCTTCCAGAATCAACCATTCTTGGCTGTACTTGTCCGACAGGCACAATTGCAACGACACAAGGAGGCACATGTATCAAAACCCCAAATATTCAAATTTGCGGAACTTTAGGTATACAAACCCCTAAGACATGCAATGTTATTAACCTACCAACTCCAACAACAAACGGTCCTACACCGACTTCCGCTGCAACTCCTACTCCTCTCCCAAATACAACAGATACAAATGGCACGACCTGCTCGTCTAGCGGAATTAAATCTATAAAATATGACAAAACAGGCTGCGTTCCAAGTTATGATGCAAAAGCAGCTACCGTAACTTGTAACGACGGCTTTGTTGTTACAAAAACAGCGAGTTTTAGATGCGAATCTGAAAGAACTTGGCAATTTAATCTTCAAAATGTCTGCTCCTCACATAAAATTTGCCCCCTCCCTACTCCTTCCAGTACACCAACTGCAACACCGCAGAATACTCCGACCCCAATTCTTGCAACCGCAACACCTACCCCAGCAGTCTGCGATCCAAATCTCGATGGAATAACCGGAGACCTTTTGGACTATGGCATATGGGTAGGTGAAATGCTTGGCTCAGGTGGACTTAAATCAGACTGTTATCACCCAGATAGTCTCATTGATCTTCGCGACTTTCAAGGATGGAAGGATATGTTTTTAGCAAAATTAAGATAATATGTTGCAAAATTTAACTCAAGGCAAACGACTTATTTTCCTCATAATTGGGGCTTTTGTTCTACTTGGTGCCATCGCCGTAACCCTGTATCAAGTTCAAAGGAGCCAAGAGTCTCGCTCGCGTGCAAGTAGCGCACCTCCTGTTACAGTAACGCTTGAACCCTCTTCCTCTGTTGTGAAAGTTGGAGATCAAATAGCCGTGAATATCAAAGTAAAAGCAGGGAGTAATGATTTGGGAGCAGTATCTGGAACTATTGACTTTAGCAAAGCAATTTCAGATGGCTTGTTTGAATATGTAGATTTCTCTCAAGCTACTCTTCTCCCTATCGCTTCTCCGGGCGTGAATAAGATTGGCAGCGTCACATTTATCGGCACTAACACAACAATAACTCCAGTAACAGGAGATACCGTTAGTCTTGGAAAGCTCATTTTGATAGCAAAAAAACAAGGAATAGGAAAAGTTACATTGCACGTTCTATTCACCGCAACGGGATATAAGGAATATGTACCTATTGCTAATACATCTACTATTGAAACGAACATAACAATTGACGGTCAGTTGACACCGACACCTGATTGTAGAAGTGGAGTAAATATGGTGAATGGATGTCAATGCTATAGAGATGCAGAATGCGCCTCCCAAACTTGTAGACAAGTTGTTACAGGAAATGATGCCGGTTACTGTGTAACACTTGGCACGACACCTACAATTTTCCCAAGTATTACCCCAACTGTAATTCCAACCATTACCCCAACACCATCTCCTTCAAATACGCCTACACCAACGGCTTATATAAGTCCGACCCCAAGCAATACGCCTACCCCAACGGTCTTCTCTAGCCCAACTCCAACAAAAACACCAACGGCAACACCTACACCTATTCCAGGACAGGCCTCGATATCTCTAGTCACCAAACTACCGGGCATTGGAGAAAAAACATCAAATAACAACAATAATCCGGATCCAAAGCATCCAAGCAGATTTGCAACTGATATAGCAATATTCAAACAGGGAAGTGACCAGCCTGTATATACAGTGAGTGGAAACGCAACATACAGCAGTGAATTATTTGCTTACAATCGTGTGATAAGTGTTCCAATTAACGCTACAGGAAACGTGCTTGTAAAAATCAGGTTTGACAATTCACTATGGAAGCAAGTTCCTGGAATTGTCTATTTAGAAGCTGGTGCTCCAACTGTTGTTATCAATACAGGAACTCTTATACTCGGGGATCTTAATCGCAATAACAGAATGGATACGCTTGACTACAACCTCTTTGTTGCCTGCTATCAAGGGAAAGAATCATGCACAGCAGAACAGAAAGTTCTTGCAGACTTCAATGATAATGGGGAATTTGATATTATTGATAACGCAATTATCGTCAATGCATTCTTAAGTGTTGAAGGAGACTAATTAGAATAATGAAATATGAATAAAGTATTAAGTATTATGAAAAGAATTTTATTTTATATGTATTGAATACTTTATTCTTTATTCTATATACTTAATTCTAAGAAATATGAATTTACCTAAAAAAACAACAGTTCTTATCATTGTTCTTGCAGTCGTTACTGCTCTGCTTGTATTCTTAGCTTTATCTAGCAGAAATAGTCAGTTAAATCTCAAAAATCTCGGAGAACCAACTGTAACCGTAGCCCCAACAGTTGCGCCTTCCACCAAAATCTACTTCTCCCCAGTAACGCTTGATATGGCGTCTGCAACTTCAAACCTTGTAAGTGTTGATATCATGGTAGATACAAGTGGAAAACCTGTTTCGACAATCCAAGCAGAACTTTCATATGACCCAAAACTCATAACAAATGTAACCATAACTCCTGCACGAACCGGAATTGTCGGTGAAACAAATACTCCACTATTCCCAAATTCATCACAAGTACTCATAAAATCCGTTGATATTGCCCAAGGGCGAATATCATACGCGATGGGAATTTCACTCTCAGATGCCGAAGTCTCGGGGGTTGGTAAAATTGCCACCCTTACATTTAATGTCGCTCCTTCTACGGTTCAGGCAACAACTGAGATGACATTTCTTCCTAAATCCGTTGCAACAACTCTTTCAACCCAAGAGTCCATTCTTAAAGAAACAGTACCACTTACTATAAAGCTCTCAAAAACCTTCGCTCCAACTGCTGTTCCTTTTACTTCCAGTACCCCTACACAATAATAAGTTGATTTTAAATTGAAAGTTATCGATAATAGATAGACAATGGAACCAAAATCAAATTCTCCTTTTGACGGACCTCTCGCACCACGAATTGGCTTTAATAATACTATTCAAAATCCAATACCGGGTGGGCAGTCTCCAAAACAGTCTCAAAATGAAGAAAAAGGCGGAGGCGGATTTAAATTTAATGGAGGAAAATTACTGCCATTTGGAGCTATAGCCTTGGCACTGCTCGTATTACCAATCACCATTTCACAACTCAATCAAAGTCAGGATAATAGGCAAAGAGCCTCTGAAATCAAAAGATTCCCCACCCAAGTTATACCTTCCCCAACTCCATTCCTCTCACCAACCAATACACCAACTGCATCCCCAAGCGTATCTCTGTCACCCGTCGAGCAGAACCCTCTGGGCGGCGCCTCACCTACTTCAAAAATTATTCCGAATAGTATTCGCTAGAGGATATTTTTTAATTCATCAGGCAATTCGTGTTGGCCCATTTCTCCTTTTTGTTCCCACGTAAGACTATTCAATAAAAATTCCTGAAGTTTTCGCAGTTTTTTAAGCTCTGCAAGCATCTTTGTTGCTTCGCGAGGGTTGTTTCTAACATATTGATAGTAAAGTGAAACAAGCTGCGTAAGACGATTAGAAACTGCTTGATACATAGCAATAATTCTCCCCTGCCGTGAACGATTCTGGTACGCAGGAAATTCAATGAGACGCTGCCACTCACCAGCACCAATTTCTGCCTGCAAATCAGACTGCGATTCGTTATAGCCGCTTTCGTCTTTTCTAAATTCTTCTCGTTCTTCTTTCATAAATATATATTTTTTTTCTGTGACTGGTGATACCAGTAACAATTTTTCACCCTACCCCCAACTAGCTCAGCTGCAATAGGCGCAAGACTTGCCAAGACTGGCTTTGCGAGAAGTCCTGTTACCTTGACGCCAATAGCAAGTTCTCTTTTTATAGAATCAGTATAATATGGATTTTCTTTTGGCATTATCGAGAATAGTATATCACGAGGTGTAAATTGTGCCTTACAGAAAGATGATAGATAACTAACAACTGGGGTTTTAGGTTGCAGGTTTTAGGTTGCAGCCAAACACTTGAGGCGCGGAAGGGAATCGAACCCTCGCATGAAAGTTTTGCAGACTTCCGTGTTTCCACTTCACCACCGCGCCGCGATGCATAATACTGAAAGAGTTTACCAAAATTTGAGGTAGAAAGCCATTCTCTTATACCCAGCTCTTCAATAGTTAACTATACCCTCTACCCCTACTTTACCCTAAACCCTAAATCAGAGTAAGATAAGGAGTGAAGAAAAAATATCTTATTTACACTGTTATTGCACTCGTTCTCATCTCGCTTCCTATTCTGGTGTATTTAGTGCGTCAACAACAAGATTTACGTCAAAGGGCCAGTGAGCCAACACCTACAGCTACACCGACCACAATTGCCCCAACAGCTACTCCAACTCCGGAAATTACGCTTGATGAAGAAGAATGGAATTTTTTGGAAATTTTAAATACTCATAGAGAAAGTCTCGGCAAGCAAAAACTTAAGGTATCCTTGAAGCTTACTAAAGCAGCAACGTGGATGTCTGAGGATATGAATACAAACGACAGATTCGACCACACCGATTCACTTGGGCGCGGACTCCAATCAAGACTTCCAGCGTTTGGATATTCTGGTGCAGCAGGTGAAAACATTGCTTATGTTGTTGGAGGAACTGGTCAGAGTGCATTTGATGCGTGGCTTGCATCAAAGCTTGGACACAAAGAAGAAATGGAAAGATCATCTCGAGCTGTCGTTGGTATTTCTCGGGTCAAAGGTAGTGGCACGAGTTGGTTTTGGACAGCAGACTTTGGTGATTCGCCAGATACAGAAGTTACAATGACACCAACCCCATCAGTAACAGAGATTCCAACTGCTACCCCCACAACCACAGTAACAACAGCTCCAACGGCAACACCCACCATATCAACAACACCATCAGTCACAACAGCTGCCACCGCCACCCCAACTGTAACACCTCCCCCAACTCACACACCAACCCCTACTCCAACAAGAACGCCAACACCAACTCCTACAAAAACACCTACACCATCACCAACTCCTACAGCAATTCCAACAGCTACACCGACACTAACCCCCACAGCCACTCTTATCCCAACGGCAACGCTTACCCCCACTGCAACTGCTACGCTCACCCCGACGGTTACGGCAGTTGCTTCTGAGAGCGCTACACCAACCACAGCAATGACACCAATTTCAACAAACACGCCTACTGCTACACTTGCACCAAGCGGTTCTATGGCACAAACACTGGGAATCTTTGGTGGAATTCTCCTTGCAATAATTGGAGGAATACTATTACTGGCACTATAAAAATGGCTGATGCTTAGTTTAATTTTAAAGCTCAAATTTAAAATTTTTAATCAATGTTTTAAATTTTAAAAATTAAATATTTAGATTTGATTTCAAATTAAAAATTAAGAATTAAAAATTGAGGTTCTTTCCTAACTGTACCCTATTATTTTATTTCCTCATGTATCTTTGACTGGTCGGGACCTAATTGTCCTGAATACTTTGCACTTTTCTTTTTGTAGTATGGCACTTCGGCTGGCGATGTAAGCATCAGAAATGATATAGAGCAAATTCTCATATTTGGGTAAAGAGCTACAGGCATTTTTCCTAAATTTGCAATCTCAAGCGTAATATTTCCTCGAAATCCACATTCAATACTAGCCGCAGTTGAGTGAATTATTATTCCAAGTCTTCCTATGCTAGAACGGCCCTCAAGACTTCCCACCATATCATCAGGAACTTCTACATATTCCACAGTTGTTCCCAAAACAAATTCGCCAGGCTGAATAATAAATGGTTCTCCTTTTTTCTTTTTTACCTCTCGGGTTATTTCTTCTCCAACATCTTTTCTGAAAGGGTCAATGTAAGCGTATTTGCTGTGATCAAAAATTCTGAAGGCATTTCCAAGTCTCAAATCGATAGAGTTAGAACCAAGTTGTTCCTCAAAATTCGGGAAAGGTTTTATAACGATTTTCTTTTTCTTAATTGCTGCCTTTAAATCCCTGTCTGAAAGTACCATAGGTTAGGTTGTAGGTTTTAGGTTGTAGCTAAAACAAATACGAACTGCTGATACGTAATTGTACACATGAGAAATAAAAATGACAAGAAGAAATTACTCAACTCTATAACTAATCTCTATTGCAGTGAACCCATTTCTTACAATGGGTGATACTTCCGGTTTTTCTGGAAGTTCTGATGGTGATTTAGAAAGTTTTTTGAAGTAAAAAACAATATTTCGGTACGTATCAGGTTGAGGATTAAATGAGAGAGGTAAAATTGCGTGAGATGTTGCATGATCATAGAAAGAAACAAAAACATATGGTGAATTTATTTCAGAAACACTCCAAAGTAAATCCTGTGTTTCTTTCTGATTGAAATTAAATTCTTTGGATATTTTTTGAATTAATAGAGGTAACTCTGAAATTTTTACGGTATACCCTGTTTCAAGTTTTGGAAGTCTGCTAACTTTAGAAACGTAATCGTATGCAACACTGCTGACCAAATTATCATTAACGCGGATACTATTGCTCTCTAGTGTTGCCTTAAAACTATTATTCGTAAGTGGAATATTTTCGTTGCTTACTTCTGTATTAATGTTAACTGTTACACTTTGTCCCTCTTTTCCATACAAATAAAGTGGACTATCCATACAGGTAGAACCTGCTTCTCCTTTTTGCTGCTGACTCCAGACGCATTCACTAAATGCAGGGTCCCCCAAGTCCCCAATGTCTGTTCCTACCGGATGATTCGTTCCCAATAGCTGGTTGCAGGCAGGATACGTTGATTCTCTACATTGTGGCAATTGTGGCTCCTCTCCTTCACTCGGGGGTACGAATGGTGGACTGCTTTGTCTTTCTTCACGTCGTGGTGCAAGACTGGGCTTTAACTCAAACGTTTGTAACTGAAGCTGTCTATCAGATTCTTTCAATTCCTCTGCAGTTTTGTTTTTTAGAATTGGAAAGTATCCACCACTTTTTAGTGCAATAAATTGAAATGGCGACCTATTGATTGGAACCTCTTTTTCATTATTGAGAATCGGATCAACAACCGTAAATTTATTTATTCCCTGACTATATCGTGAACCCAAATTTCCAACAGAAGATGTGTCCCTCGTAATCTCAGCATTCAGAATTTTTCCCCCAGTAAGATATGCATAAAACCCCGTATTTGAAAGGCTTTCACTTTCTTCCACTTTTACAACTTGGTTGGTACTGAGACTATGCGCATATCTATAACTGTTAATTCCGTCGCCGCTTTTTTCTGTAACTGAAAAGAGTAGCTTTCCAGATGCAGTGTCCCAACCGACCGTTGGATATATGGCCGTATCAAATCCTGTATCAATTTTCTTTCTTTCTTTTGTTGCCAAATTAAAATATTCAACTGTGTTGGGAGTAATAATAGCCTTTCGAAAACCGTTCAGTACGGTTGCTCCATCGGTGCCATTGTAACCAGCAAAGGCAATAGTATTTCCATCTGGAGATACAATGGGTTGCGTGCTATATGTTCCATTTTGCATTGATGTAATATCGCTTTTTTCACTCCCTGAGAAATTAGACACACTCATACCATATCCCCATCCAGCCCCTGAATTTGGTTTGAATTTATCAAAAAATATGTCTCCATTATCAGTTACTGCAACTGGATATCTGACTGCAAACCCATTCGCAGAACTTTCATCATACAGAAGACTTGATTCCCCTGATGTAATATCAACTGAGTATACTTTTGATTTACCAGCCGAATATGAATCATTTTCAGCAAGGATACTTACCATCCAAACAGCCGCAAATTTACCACTTGGGGAAATAACATAATCATCAATTCCCATCTCCTCATTGGCGGTTATTACTATCCTATCTGTTGAGGAAGAAATATTTCTCACAACCAAACTTTTCCCATAATCATTTAAATCGGTATCATTGATATATAAAATTGAATTACTATCGAGCACCTTTATGTGCTTCACATTGGTTGGCAACATGGTAAGCACGCTCTTTTTACTTACTGAGAGATCAATTGCTTCAACTAAAGAACCACCTGAAGCCCAAAAACCATATACAATGGTGTTGTTTGCAATAAAAGCTGTATCGCTTCCCTTTTCAGCCTGCTCTTTCTTTACTTTATCAACCGTTCTAATACCAAGAGCGCTCACCACACCAATGAGTAACAGTAAGGCAAGTGCAATAAGCGCAAAACTGGGTCCTTTATTTATTTTTTGCCAGAATGGCTTGTCGTCATTGGGCAGAGTAACTTGTGTATTTAATTCACTTTCCACACTATTATATTAGTGAGTTTGAGAGGTCAAAGTCAATGTGTAGGGGTTAATGTGGGCGCACATGGGATCGAACCATGGACCTCGTTCTTATCAGGAACGCGCTCTACCACTGAGCCATGCGCCCATGCTTTCACATGAGTAAAAACTTAAACTAGACTGTTATTTTACTAAAAATTGAATCTTGAGGCAAATAGCAATTGACACGTGCACTTTTACTGTGTTACGTTGAAATTATCAATCATGGTAAGAGTTATTCTCGAAACTAGTCTTTATCAAAAAATTCGAACGAATTTAAAAAATTCAAAATCATACTTATTTCTAGCCTTAATGGCTGTAGGGATTGGGGTAACCTTCTTCTTAGTCACTCAAAGACAGGATCTTCGACAACGTGCATCAGGAACCGTCGGAACAGAATTCGGCTTTAATACGCATGTTTCTGCAGCAAATAACAACCTTGATATCAATACATTCAAATCTAACGTTGACACTCTAGCTGCAAACGGTCAAAAATGGATTCGTTTTAATATTATTGATTTTGAGGTAGCAGCTGAAGCTCCAAATACAATTCCAACAGCCACACCAACTCCAACACCCTCAGCAAATCCTGGACTTCTAAGAGTACAAACAAATCCAGCAGCTGAAGCGACAATAATTGTCAAAAACCCTTCAGGGCAAGTTGTACATCAAAAATCATGGAGCGTTGACTGGATTAGTCTGCCGGTTGGAAAATATACAATTCAGTATACCTATCCTCACAATACAATTAATGGTCTACCTGTAGCAATACCACAACCACAAAACATCACAGTATATTCAAATCAGACTACTGTAGTGGTTAGCGATCTTACAAAGGGCACAGAAACCATCACGCCAAATCCATTATCGGGACTCTTGAGAGTACAAACAATTCCAGCGGCTGAAGCAACAATAACCGTCGCAGATACAGCAGGGCAAACAGTACTTCAAAAAACATGGAGCGTTGACTGGACACCATTACCAGCTGGAAATTACACACTCACGTATGTGTACCCATTTATTTCGGTGAATGGACAAACTCCAAAAATACCAACCGCAACACAAATATCTATTTCTGAAAATAAAACAACCACTGTCATAGCAGATCTTACAGCAGGAACATCAACTGTTCAGAGCGTTCAGGGGATCTCATCAGATGCAATACTGTGGAATAATACAAATCTTGCCATATATGACACAGCGATAGACTATGCTCGGAGCAAAGGGTTAAAAGTATTTCTAGTTACCAATACACCAGCATTCGCTAAAAATTATACGATTGATGATTATAAAAGTGTTGTTAACCAGTTCTATGATTACCTTTCCAAAAGATACACGGGAAAAGTGGAAATATGGCAAATATTTAATGAGGCCGATACCCATCACTTCAGAGATTACTCAGCTCTTACTACAACTTCACCTGCATATTTGTCAGATCTGAATAGTCTGATAGCTATAGCTAAAAACGTTATTAAAACAAATGACTCAAATGCTCTTATTACTGCAAACGTCAGCGGTTACCCAATGAATGATGCTACTGTCCAGAAATGGTACCAGTTCTTTGATAGTCTAAAAGATAATCTGGACATATTGTCAGTTGATATGTATCCAACTCCAGATTTAATAGAAATTGCTAAGTTAGGTTCACGTGTTGACGACTTAAAAACACGCTATTCAAAGGATGTTGCAGTTGCAGAAACAGGAACTTGCACACTTCCAGGCACATACACAGAAGCAGATCAGGAGAATTATGTAACAAAATCTGTAAATAGTCTCAAGCTCTCAACAGCTAAACTAATAATTCTCTACGAAATCATGGATGAATCAACTTCAAGTGGTCTCTGTGAAGGAACCTTTGGCATACTACGTACTGACGGCACTAAGAAATCATCTTTTGACGCAGTTATGGCTTCCATGCATTCGCTGCCAACTCTTACGCCAACAGCATCAACGCAATCGCCAACTCCAACGTTATTACCCACTTCAACACCTATTCCAACCTCTATTCCCCTCAACACACCTTCGGCTACGATGACCCCATCGCCAATTCCTACAGCCACTCCAACTCGCTCACCCTCTCCTACCCCTACTCCTACTTTTATTCCAACGCTAACCCCTACACCAACCAGTGTTCAAATTCTTGGCTTTAAAGGCGAATACTATAATAATTCGAGCTTAATTGGTGTTCCAGCACTCATAAGAGATGACAGTACGATTAATTTTAACTGGGGAGCAAACTCACCGGATCCAAAAATTAATTCCAACGCGTTTTCTGTCAGGTGGACTAAAAATCAGTCTTTTACATCGGGCTACTATAGATTTACCGTAAGTAACGACGACGGGATGAGAGTGTATATAGATGGGACGGCCGTTTACAATAGTTGGAAAGATCAGGGAGCTTCTACAAGAACCTTCACGAAATACATGTCACAAGGCGTACATACAATTATTGTTCAGTATTACGAAAATAAAGGACAGGCTGTTGCAAAATTTACTTGGTCAAAATAGTAACAACTTCCCTTTCCTTCGATCTTACCAATAGTTTTAAAGAAAACTGATAATTAACTAACTGTCTGTAAAACCCAATATTCCCCACAGTAGTAATAATGTAGCAATTGAGAAAGGATTAAAGAAGGAAACAATTAGAAACGTTCCAATAAAAATCTTTAGATATAACGACCTTTTTTGACGCAATACAGAAAAAATTACAAATAGAAATAACAGAATTAATGGAATTCCACCAGAAACTCCCAATTCCAATAAATAATTATGGGCACTATCTACTTTCAGCTTTAGGTCCTTTGGAAAAACCAATTCATAGTTCTCCTGACCATATCCTGTAAATGAGTTTTTTGTAATCGCATGTACTGCATGCTTCCAAATAAGTGATCTACTTTCCCACTGTGAAATTCTTTTCTGTGTACTTGAAGAATATACATTAAACGCGATAACAAATCCCAGCAAAGCAATCCCAATTCCCACTATCAAAGCTTTTCTTCCAAATCTTTTGTAAAAAAGATATATCACTTTGCTGATAATTACAAAGACAAACCCCATAAGAGCACTTCGCGAGTCCGTAATAAAGACAGCCATTCCAACACAAACACATATTAGCATGTCGGTAGCAACCCTACCTTTCCCCTTTCCATTGCGCAGAAAAAGAACTAATGAAAGCAGGAGCACGAGATGAATTCCCAAAGAATTTGGGTTTCCCATCGTACCTATCACTCTGCCTTGAAAGTTTGGAACCAGAATGCCTAACTGTAAACGCAAGAAATCTATAAGAGTAATAACCGTGAGTATTGAAAGAGATAGGAGAGCGAATTTAGATAGAGTTTTTTTTAAAATAGGCGTTGATCTCATTAAAAAATATACAGTTGTTAAAGCAAGATAGGTTACAAATCCCTGAAATCTATATTCACTCCCCAACAAAGACACTTTTGTATCCAAACCAACACAATCGACAAAAAGCAGCCATAAAAGAAATAGTAAGATGAAGATGTCAGTTGTTGTAAACGGATGCAAAATCTTGTCTTTCTTCCAAATGATAACAATATGAAAACAAGATAGTAAAAAGCTTCCAATAATAAGAAGTAAAAATTTTGGATATTCGTAAGGATGAACAACTGAGGAGAAAAATACAAGCGGGAGGAAAAAAATTAGCCCCAAAATGCTGAGTTCGTACAGAGAAGGCATTGACAAATTCTTTAACATATTATTAGCTTAACATGAGAATTGTTTTATCAATGAATTTATTTAATAGAATCAAAACAGCAATACTTGCTAAAATTCCTTCACGTTTGCGAAACAAACGCATTTTTTTCTTTGGACTTATTGCGCTTGCG
Source organism: uncultured Gammaproteobacteria bacterium (assembly GCA_964557125.1). Lineage (GTDB taxonomy): Bacteria > Patescibacteriota > Microgenomatia > Levybacterales > GWA1-39-11 > CAZKYX01. Next base: position 1,946 of record CAZKYX010000001.1, on the reverse strand, counting down.
CTTCCCGTCACTATCTTTCTTACACAGCAAATTCAAGACACAAGGCAACGTGCATCTGGATTTCCCGTAACTCCTCCAGAACCAACTATTGGAACACCTTCAGCAACAGTGATGCCATCCTCTCCTCCTTCATGCAAAACAGGACTAAGCGCAGTTCAATTTAATACGTATTGCGGAGACAGCTCATTTAGAAACGTTGTCTATACCTGTCAGGATGGTTATGGCTCAACGCTTGGAAGCAGCACGTCATGTAGCTCTACTGCAACCTTGGCTAAATTAGCACAAGATGCGTGCGCAGGTCATTCTTCATGTTCTACATTCCCAACGAATGTGCCATATACCCCAGCCCCAACTAAAATCATATATCCGACCTACGTTCCTACAACTGCCCCAACAGCAATAGCTACCCCAACGTCTGTTGCTACCCCAACGTCTGTTGCTACCCCAACTCCAGTAAAACAGGGGCTTGTAAATGCTTCGACAACACCAGAACCTCAAACAATAAAAATCCTTACTGATTCAGGAACAGTCGTCGCACAAACATCAAACGGAAAACTTAGTCAGTCAATAAATCCCGGAAAATATTATGTTTCATTTAAATATAATTCGTTCTTTACTAGATATAAAAATACTCCAAAGACAACTCAATTTACAGTGGAAAGTGGAAAAACCACGACAATTGTTGGAGACTTCAGGTTTGGGAGTGTTGCAATTTCAATCAGGTAACTCAATCGTTTATAAATTCACGAAACTTAATTAGGAGTGTTTATTGTGTGGAAAAGTGAGAAAAAGACGTTTGAAAGTGAGACGCTTAGCTAAAGCTCAGCTCGACAATGAACAATACTAACAAGCTTTTTAACATCGGCACATACAAATACAGACGTCTTTTGAGAGAATGAAGCGCCAACAGAAAAACATGCTATTTTGTCTTGACAACAAATTCTCTTCATGTAAGAATATATTGATTAATAGAGTTTTATTTAAAAAAACTAGGCTTTAAGATATTAAAAAATATGGCACAAAGTTTTAAAAAGAAAAATTTGGTGCAAAAAAAATCCCGTAATTTATTTCATAACTTCAAGTTAATTTTTTTTCTGGGATTTTTTGCAATAGCCATTGGGGCAACCACAATATTAACTCAACAGGAACAAGATATTCGCCAAAATGCTTATTTTAACTGGGGAGACACTTCGCCTTACAGTAATAGCAGAACTTCTTTTCCAAACGTAGCAGTAACAGTAATACCAAGGGAAAACAATACCCCTATCGGAAATCCACCCACTGCAATACCAACGAGAAGTGGACTTCCTGTTGGAAATCCACCCACTGCAATACCAAATATTCGCGACCGAAAAGTATGTAACTCCGGAGAATTTGTGGGTGGGACATACTGCATCAGTAGAATTAGCTGTTATGACGAATATTGCAACTCGAGTGGAACATCTACATATAGAAGACTTTATTCGGGTTCAAATTGCTCACACTGCAATGGATACGCAGTACCTTCACCAACACCATCACAACTTTGCACTCCAGAGACCTTTATCGGTGGCACCTACTGCACGAGCAGCACGTCATGCTACGATAAATACTGCAATTCGCAGGGTACAGCATATGTCTATCGAAATTATTCCGGTTCCACCTGCTCACATTGCGCACAGTAATAACATTTACAAGAGAATTTAGATTAACACAAAAAAACCCTGTACAATGTCGAGGCTCGAAAAATAATATGATTGTTTGGAAAGCAGGTAATTAATAAGTAAGGAAAGACGTTTGAAAGTGAGACGCTTAGCTAAAGCTAAGCTCGACACTTTCCAAAGCCAAAGACGTTTGAAAAGTGGTAGGAAGAACTAATAAAACTTAGTCCTTCCAATATGAAAGGGCGAGAGTTTTTTTAGAAAGGAGGTGATCCATCCCCAGCTTCGGCTAGGGATACCTTGTTA